>CAMDAL010000229.1 GCA_945888565.1 Devosia equisanguinis
CCCTTAGCGGAGCTAGGGCGGGGGTGTCTCCGAGGTGGGTGGCCGGCACCCCCGCCCGAGCTGCGCCAGGTCGCTGCGCTCCGGGCTCCGCTACCCTCCCCGCAAGGGGGAGGGTGGGTGGCACATCTGGAGCGCAGCGGTTGGTCGTCAGTGCATTACGCTGCGATGAACTCGTTCCAGCGCTTCACCATGTAGCGGTCCTCGTCCATCACCGAGTTCCAGCAGGCGACCTTGCCCATGCGGTCCTCGAACGAGCCGCCGTCACGCACGGCGCCGGCCTTTTCCATCACGGTGCCATCAGGGGCAGTGATGTCGCCGACCGCCGCCTTGCCCTCGATCCAGTAGCCCCACTCGTCTTCCGACATGTACTCCTTGGCGGTGTCCATGGCGGCCGAGTAGTAGCCCTGGCGGTTGAGGTAACCGCCCACCCAGCCCGAGGTGTACCAGTTGATGTACTCGTAGGCCGCATCGAGCTGCGCACCCGACAGGTGTGCGGCCAGACCGAGGCCGCCGCCCCACGAGCGGTAGCCTTCCTTGAGCGGCTGGTAGGTGCAGGCGATGCCCTTGGAGCGGACGGCGGCCACGGCCGGCGACCACATGGACTGGATGACGACTTCGCCCGAGGCCATCAGGTTGACGCTCTCGTCAAAACTCTTCCAGAAGGCGCGGAACTGGCCGGCCTGCTTGGCCTTGATCAGGAAATCGATCGTGGCGTCGATTTCTGCCTGGGTCATGTTGCCCTTGTCGGCATAGGTGATGTTGCCCATCGCCTCCATGATCATGGCCGCATCCATGATGCCGATCGACGGGATGTTGAGGATCGAGGTCTTGCCCTTGAAGGCCGGGTCCATGATGTCGGCCCACGAGCTGATCTCGCGGCCGACGAGATCCGGGCGGATGCCCAGCGTGTCGGCATTGTAGATGGTCGGCACCATGGTGAACCAGCCGGTCTCGCCGGCGGCGAAAGTCTTGTCACCGGGCTTTTCGACATAGCCGACGGTGTGCGGTGCGGTGCCCTGCGCGATGACGCTGTCGGGCGTCAGCTTGCCGTTTTTGAACAGCGGCACGATCTTGTCGTAGTACTTGAGCTTGGAGGTATCCATCGGCTGGATGACGCCCGACGGGAACACCTTCTTGAGGATCCAGTATTCGATGTCGGCGATGTCGTAGCTGTCGGGCTGCGTGACGGCGCGCTGTGCGGCGGCGTCGGAATCGGTCGCCGTCATCTCGAGCGTGATGCCGAGGTCGGCCTTGCACTTTTCGGCGATGGCGTTGAGGTTCGACACGCCCGTGCCGAACTGGCGCAGCGTGATCGGGTTCTGCGCCCACACGGTGGGGAAGCCACCGAGAATGCCGGCGCCGGCGGCAACGCCACCCAGCGCCGCGGCGCCCTTGAGCAGTGCGCGGCGCGAAAGCTCCGCCGCCTTGATGGTCTGGTTCGTCCCTGTCATAGCCTAAACCCCTGTTGCTGGCTTTTCGTTCAAGTCGCGGAGCGACCGAGGACAATGGCGTCCCCGGCGTTCCAACTCAGTGGCACAGCGTCGCCGACGCTGACGGGCTTTTCAAAGAAGCTCCGCTCGTCGACGATGGCGGTGAAGTCCTCGATGCCGGCGCCATCCACCGACAGTTTCACGGACGAGCCGCGATACTCGATGTTCGAGATGGTGCCGGTGAAGCCGAGGCCCCGCGTTTCGGTGGCGCCGAGCCGCACCCGGTCGGTGCGGACGGCGATGTCGATCGGCTCGCCGTGGGCGACGATGTCGCCGATCGCTGCGAAGCTGCCGCCGCTCGGCACGTCGAGCAGAGCGAGGCCATCGGCGCTCCCCGCACTGCGCCCGGAGACGACGTTGTGGTCGCCCATGAAGCGGGCGACGAAGGCGGTGGCGGGCTTTTCGAACACTTCGCGGGGCGTCGCCGCCTGCTCGATCCGGCCGTTGTTCATGATGACGATCAGGTCCGCGAGCGCCATCGCTTCTTCCTGCGAGTGGGTGACGTGGACGAAGGTGATGCCGAGCTGCGTCTGCAGCTTCTTGAGCTCGGCGCGCATGCGGATCTTGAGGAAGGGGTCGAGCGCGGACAGCGGCTCGTCGAGTAGCAGCGCCTCGGGATCGGTGATCAGGGCGCGGGCGAGCGCCACGCGCTGCTGCTGGCCGCCGGAAAGCTGGGCGGGCCGGCGCGTCGCATAGGCGTCCATCTGCATGAGGTGCAGCATCTCGGCCGCCTTCTTGCGGCGCTCGTCCTTGGGCACGCCCTTCATGCGAAGCGAGAAGGCGACGTTGTCGACGAGGTCGAGATGCGGGAACAGCGCGTAGGACTGGAACATCATCGACGTGCCGCGTTTGGCGGGCGGCAGGTGGGTGACCATGGTGTTGCCGAGCAGGATGTCGCCATCGGTGACCTCCTCGTGCCCGGCGATCATGCGGAGGGTCGAGGTCTTGCCGCAGCCGGAGGGGCCGAGCAGGCAGCAATAGGTGCCGGCCGGAATTTTGAGGCTGATGGCATCGACGGCCACGGCGGAGCCGTAGCGCTTGGTCACTGACGCAAGGTCGATTTCCGCCGCTTTCGACATGCCGTACTCCACGTTCGCTGACGTAGAGCAATGCATTCGCCGTGCCAGTTCACTCTGGAGCGGTGCAACCTGCTGGAATGACTGGCGGTCTGTCCTGCATCGCAAATCGCCGATAGAATAGGCGAACCGCCGAGATGCCTATTTTTGAGGCTCTTGTTTGCAATCACGGCCAACTTTGTATGCAATCTGGTCGACGATGTGTGTGCGAAGGTCCACTTGCGAAGCGCTCCGATCCGCGTATGGATGGTAAGGCAAGAGGACCAAGATGAGCATTGCCGACTACCCCTTCGCGCCGCTCGGTGGCGCCGAGGACCGCGCCATGGCGATCCGCGAGCAGCTGCGCGAGGCGATCATCGACCGGCGGCTGGCCCCCGGCACCAAGCTGGGCGAGGCCGAAGTCGGCGCGTTGTTCGATGTCAGCCGCACCGTGGTGCGCTCGGCGCTGCAGATGCTGAGCTTTGAGGGGCTGGTCCGTTCGGAGCGCAACCGCGGCTCATTCGTCGCCAACCCGTCGCCCGAGGAAGCCCGGCAGGTATTCGACAGCCGCCGGCTGATCGAACCGGCGCTGGCTGCGGCAGCCATCGAGCGCATCGGTCCCGCCGATGTGGCCCGCTTCCGCGAGCTGCTGGCGGAGGAAGACCGGCTGATGGGCCAGCGCGGCACGTCGGTGCGCCGCGCCGAAATCCGCGCCTCAGGCGACTTCCACCTCGAACTGGCGCGGGTGGCGGGCAATGCCGTACTGGCGCGGTTCATGGAAGAGCTGGTGGCGCGTTCCTCGCTGGTGATCGCGCTCTACGGCCGCACCGGCGCATCGAGTTGCGGCCATGCCGACCATGGCAGCATTCTCGGGGCGCTGGAGCAGCGCGATGCTGCGCTCGCCGCGAGCCTGCTGGTGCACCACATCGACCACATCGAGGCCGACCTCGACCTGCGGCCGGCCAGTGGCCTCGGATTGCGCGAGGCGCTGGCGAGCGAGTGAGGCCGCAAATGGTCGTGCTTGCCTGCCCAACGAGGGGCTGCTCCACTCGCGCAAAACGGAGGAAACCATGCCCCTTTCCGATGCGGCGCGGCTGGCGCTGCTGAGCCCACGTTCCGGCCGGCTGCGCGCCGTGCTCGACACCGACACCTACAACGAGATCGACGATCAGTTTGCGCTGGTCCAGGCCGTGCTGTCGCCCGACCGGCTCGACCTGCAGGCGATCTATGCCGCGCCCTTCTTCAACACGCGCTCCAGCGGCCCGGGCGAGGGGATGGAACTGAGCTACGGCGAAATCCTGGCGCTGCTCGAGCGGCTGGGCGTCCCATCGGCCGGGTACGTGCATCGCGGGGTGACGGACTATGTCGGGCCGGCAAAGCAGGCACTGGCGGCCCCGGCGGTGGACGACCTGGTCGCACGGGCACGGGCCGGGTCGCCGGACGATCCGCTCTACGTCATCGCCATCGGGGCGATCAGCAACGTGGCCTCGGCGCTGCTGCAGGCGCCTGACATCATCGATCGAACCGTGGTGGTGTGGTTGGGCGGCCATGCGCTCGAATGGCCGCACCAGCGTGAGTTCAACCTGAGGCAGGATGTCGGCGGAGTGCAGGTGCTGTTCGATTCAGGCGTGCCGCTGGTGCTGGTGCCATGCATGGGGGTGGTGTCGCACCTCCACTCGACCGTCCCCGAGATCGAGCGCTATGTCGAGCCGTATGGCGAGATCGGCAAGTTCCTCGCCATGCGGTTCAAGGAATACGAGACCGATCACGCCGGCTGGGCCAAGGAGATCTGGGACATGGCGCCGGTCGGCTGGCTGCTCGATGCGGACTGGGCGCCAAGCGTGCTGGCGCCGACGCCGATCCTGACTTCCGAGGTCACCTACAGCGTCGACCGCTCGCGGCACCTGATGCGCTACGTCACGCAGGTGAAGCGCAACCCGATCATGCGCGACTTCATCGGCAAGCTGAAGGCGCGGGCGGAGGGCTGAGCCTCCGCCCGCGGGTTGCCTCAGCGCTTGTCGAGGCCCGGGTCGCTGTCGACGCCGGCGGCATCGAGCGCTGCCTGGACGAAGCTGCCATCGGTAATGTCGGTCACCGCCACCTGAGCAAAGTCCTTGAATTCGGGGTTGGCGTAGACGAAGTTGACCGCCTTGCCGAGTTCGGCAGGGTTGAAGCAGCCATTGACGCACCAGCGGCCGGCGATGGTCTTGACGGTGCGTTCGAGGTCTTCCCGCTTCAGGTCGTCACGGGCGGCAGCGACGGCGTCTACCCATTGCTCGGGATGCGCGTCGAAGGTGCGCGAGATGTCGATCAGCGCGGCGACGAAGCGCTTCAGCGCCTCGGGCTTTTCGACGACGGTGGTGTCGAGCGCAGCGACGAATTTGGAGAGACCCGGGGCCGTCTCGGCGAAGTCGGTGGCGCTCATCAGCACGCCGATGCCGGGCTGGTCGGCGATCGACAGGTAGGTGCCGTAGGAAACGGTGGTGGCATCGATCTGGCCGGCCGCGAGGGCCTGGACGCGCGCGGCGGGCGCGCCGATGGCGACGAAGTTCGGTGCATCTTCGGCGATGCCCGAACCGCGGAGCACTGCAAGCGTCAGGTTATGGTCGAGGCTGCCATTATCGGCGATGGCGTAGGAGCGCCCAGCGAGATCGGCGAGGGTCTTGATGTCGGACTTGGCGGCGATCATGAAGGCCGCGCCAAAACCGCCCGAGGTGAGGCCCTTGAGCTTGATGCCGTTATCGACGCTGAGCCGGATGGCGGCGTCGATGCCGATATCGGCGATGTCGACGGCGCCGGAGGTCAGCGCGGCGACCGATTGGGGCGTGCCGTCGAGCTCGACGATGGTGACCTTGACGCCGTGCTTTTCGTAGAAGCCGAGCCGGTCGGCGAGCTTCAGGATGGAGTTGGCGGTCGGGTTGATGTCGACCTCGCCGGTGGCGAGCTTCAGCTCCAGCATATCCTGGGCATGGCTGCCCGAGGTCATCGCGAGAAGTGCAAGGCCGGCAAGTGCCGGCAGGATCGATTTGAACATAGTCCCCCCTTGGGTTGTTGTCGTCAGTTGGTGCGTGAGAAAAGCGGGATCGGGCTGAACTCGTCCCGCAGGATCGCCGAGGCCTGGTCGTGCTGCATCCAGCCGTTGATCAGGGTCGAGTAGATGCGGCGGTAGTCGGTGGTGAACTTGAGGTTGCCGTCGTCGAGATCGGTGAGGCTGGGCATCCGGCCGTACTGCCCGCCGGTCACCGGCTTGCCGATGACGAAGGCGGGACCGGCGGTGCCGTGGTCGGTGCCAAGGCTGGTGTTTTCGGCGACGCGGCGGCCGAATTCGGAGAACACCATCACCACCACGTCGTCGCCGCGGCCGAGCCGCTCCATGTCGCGCACAAAGGCGGCGATGTGGTCCGATGTGTAGCTCCAGAGCCGGGCGTGCAGGTCGCCCTGGTAGACGTGGGTGTCGAAGGCGTTGTTGCGGTAGGGGACGTAGTAGACCTTGGTGGGAAAATCCGCCGCGATCAGCGCCGCGACCTTTTCCAGCCCCCATGGCACGAGGCCGTAGTCGACCGGCGACTCGTAGGCGTTCCAGGCGTCGCGGACCAGCTGCTCGGAATTGTTGGCGCTTCGGGCGATGTCGAAGAGGAAATCCTCCGTCGGGTTGGCGCTGCCATTGCCGCGCGCATCGATGGCGGCGAGCGCCTGCTTTTCCTCGAAGAACATGCGCCGGGTGAAGTTGTCGGGATCGTTGAACACCAGCGGCACGTGGTTCATCGAACGCACGGCGAGCGACTGGCTGTCATCGATGTTGACGAGGAAGTTGCGCGTGTGCCCGAGCGGATCGATGGCATCGGCCATCCGGCCGAGCCAGCCATACTGCTCGCCCGAGTTGGGCGCGCCGGTTTGCCAGAACGCCATCGACGAGAAGTGCGAGAAGCTCGGCTGGTCGTAGCCGACGCCGTGGACGATGCCCATCAGCCCGTCCTTGTAGAGCCGCTCGAAGCCGGTCATCGTCCGCTGGAAGCCGAAATTGTCGTCGAGTTTCAGCAGCTTGTCCTTGCGGATGCCGAGCTGCGGGCGGGCGTTGTAGTAGGCGTCGTCGCCATAGGGGATGACGGTGTTGAGCCCGTCATTGCCACCCGACAGTTCGATGATGA
>CAMDAL010000230.1 GCA_945888565.1 Devosia equisanguinis
GGCCGCGGTCTTCAGGCGCTCGCGCACCATGTCGGCATCGATGCCTTCTTCCTCCGACCACTCCTTGATCGGCGGGTTGACGTTCAGCGTGGTGCGGGCGGATTCGGTCAGCAGGTCGATATCCCACTGCTCGGCATAGGAGCGCTCAGGGATCGCCTTGGCGACGAGGTTGCCGACCACTTCGTGGCGCATGCTGGCGGTGGTCTCCGACACGTCCTCTGAGTCCATCAGCTCGAGGCGCTCGGCGAAGATCACCTTGCGCTGGTCGTTCATCACGTCGTCGTACTTGAGGATGTTCTTGCGGATGTCGAAGTTGCGCGCCTCGACACGGGCCTGGGCCCGCTCGATCGCCTTGGTCACCCACGGGTGGGTGATCGACTCGCCCTGCTCGAGGCCGAGCTTGCCCAGCATCGAGTCCATCGACTCGACCGGGAAGATCCGCATCAGCTCGTCCTGCAGCGACAGGAAGAACTTGGAGTGCCCCGGATCGCCCTGGCGACCGGCGCGGCCGCGCAGCTGGTTGTCGATACGGCGGCTCTCGTGCCGCTCCGTGCCGACGATGTAGAGGCCACCGGCGGCCAGCACCTTCTGCTTGTCGACGGCGATCTGCGCCTTGATGTCGGCGATGCGGGCGTCGCGCTCGGCGGGGTCGGTGATCTCCTTGAGCTCACGCTCGATGCGCATCTCGAGGTTGCCGCCCAGCTGGATGTCGGTGCCGCGGCCGGCCATGTTGGTGGCGATGGTCACGGCGTTCGACACACCGGCATCGGCGATGATGTAGGCTTCCTGCTCGTGGTAGCGGGCGTTCAGCACCTGCAGGTTGTCGACACCCTTCTGGCGCAGCAGTTCGGCCAGCATCTCGGACTTTTCGATCGAGGTCGTGCCCACCAGCACCGGCTGGCCGCGAGTGCGGCAGTCGGCGACGAGGTCGGCGATCTCCTCGAACTTCTCGGCCGCGGTGCGGAAGATGGCATCATCCTCGTCGACGCGCTTGATGCCGACATTGGTCGGGATGGTGACGACGTTGAGGCCGTAGATGTCGCCGAATTCCTCGGCCTCGGTCGCCGCCGTGCCGGTCATGCCGGCCAGCTTCTTGTAGAGACGGAAATAGTTCTGGAAGGTGATCGAGGCCAGCGTCTGGTTTTCCGGCTGGATCTTGACGTGTTCCTTGGCTTCCAGCGCCTGGTGCAGGCCTTCCGAATAGCGGCGGCCCGGCATCATGCGGCCGGTAAACTCGTCGATGATCACCACTTCGTCGTTGCGGACGATGTAGTCCTTGTCCTTTGCGAACATCTTGTGGGCGCGCAGCGCCGAGTTCAGGTGGTGCACCAGCGCGACGTTCTCGATGTCGTAGAGGTTGCCCTCCTTGATCTGGCCCTGCTCGTTGAGCGCGATCTCGAGCTTCTCGATGCCGGCATCGGTGAAGGTCGCCGAGCGCTGCTTGAGGTCGATGTCGTAGTCGCCTTCCTCGAGGCTCGGGATCAGCGCGTCGGCCAGTTCGTAGAGTGCCGAGCGGTCGGCGGACGGACCCGAAATGATCAGCGGGGTGCGCGCCTCGTCGATCAGGATCGAGTCCACTTCGTCGACGATGCAGTAGTGGTGGCCGCGCTGCACCATCTGGTCGCGGCTGTATTTCATGTTGTCGCGCAGGTAGTCGAAGCCGAACTCGTTATTGGTGCCGTAGGTGATGTCGGCAGCGTAGGCGGCCTTGCGCTGGCTGTCGTCGAGCCCGTGCACGATCACGCCGATGGTGAGCCCGAGGAAGCTGTAGAGCCGGCCCATCCACTCGGCGTCGCGGCGGGCGAGGTAGTCGTTCACCGTCACGAGGTGGACGCCCTTGCCCTCGAGCGCGTTAAGGTAGACCGCCAGCGTCGCCACCAGCGTCTTGCCTTCACCGGTGCGCATCTCGGAGATGGACCGGTTGTTGAGCACCATGCCGCCGATCAGCTGCACGTCGAAGTGCCGCATGCCGAGCGCGCGCTTGGACCCCTCGCGCACCGTGGCGAAGGCCGGAACGAGGATGTCCTCCAGCGTCTTGCCGGCGGCCACCTGATCCTTGAATTCCTGCGTCTTGGCCCGGAGCTGATCGTCGGTCAGCTTCGCATATTCGGCCTCCAGCGCGTTTATCGCCTGTACCCGCGGGAGGTACTTCTTGACCTGGCGGTCGTTGGACGAACCGAAGATCGCCTTGGCGATTGCAGCCAGCACCATGGAAATGTCCTTTGATTGCGGGGCCGGAGGGCGCTTGCAGCGCCACTTGCCGGCAGGGCGGCGGGGTCCTTACCCGTCAACACTCTTTGAAGTGGTTGGACATGTAAGAGCGGGTGTTTTGCTTGTCAACGGAATGGAAATGCGCCAAACCTCCCCGCCGTTGCGCCAGCCGGGGGCCCAGCGCCTTCCCGAGGAGATTTTCACCATGACGATCCAGACCCCAAAGGGGTTCCGCTCCACCCTCAGGACCCTTGCGGGTGGCCTGCTGGTGACCACCGCCGTGGCGCTGTCGCCTGTCGCGTTCGCGCAGGATGCAATCACTCCTGCTGCCGAAGCTCCTGCTGCCGAAGCCCCGGCCGAGGCGGCGCCCGAGGCGCCCGCCGCACCGTCGGCCAGCACCGTCATCGCCACTGTCGGCGGCAAGCCGATCACCGAGGGCGACCTGTCGCTGGCGGCCGAGGATATCGGCCAGCAGCTGCAGCAGGTGCCGCCCGAGCAGCAGCGCGCCTTCCTGCTGTCGGTGCTGATTGACATGAAAGTGATGGCCGAGGCGGCGCGCGAGAACGCCCTCGACCAGACCGACGAATACAAGGCCCGTGCCACCTTCCTGCAGGACAAGGCGCTGCGCCGCCTGTTCTTCGCCGAAAAGATCGCCACCTCGGTAACGCCGGAATCGGTGAAGGCAGTTTACGACGAGTACGTCACGAGCTTCGTCCCGACCCAGGAAATCCACGCCCGGCACATCCTTGTCGCGACCGAGGACGAGGCCAAGGCGGTGAAGGCCGCGCTCGATGGCGGCAAGCCGTTCGAGGTCGAGGCGATGGAAAAGACCATCGACCCCTCCGGCAAGAACAGCGGCGGCGATCTTGGCTTCTTCGGCAAGGGCCAGATGGTGCCCGAGTTCGAAACCGCCGCCTTCATGCTCGAGGTCGGCCAGGTGTCCGAACCGGTGCAGAGCCAGTTCGGCTGGCACATCATCAAGGTCGACGAAAAGCGCGAGACCGCACCGCAGTCCTTCGAGGAGATGCAGGGGCAGCTCGGCCAGACCGCGATCTACGACGCGTATGACGCTGCCGTCACCGAGTACCGGGCCAAGTACGCGGTCGACATCCCCGATGCCGACCTCGCCGCCCAGGTGCAGTCGCAATCCGACGCCGGCCAGTAACCGGCACGCGATGAACGCAAAAGGGCGCCCCCGTGGCGCCCTTTCTGTTTTCGGCCGTCGCCAATCTCGGCTTGCGCGGGAGCGAGGGTTGGGGCAAACGGGTGACCAAAAGCAGGCCAGTGAGGACGCATCATGGCTCACCCCGTTTCCCCGCTCGCTCCGACCGAGTATCCGGAGCTTCCCGAGATCGCGGGCGTCCGTTTCGCCACCGCCGAAGCGGGCATCAAGTACAAGAATCGCACCGATGTGCTGCTCGTCGAGATGGACGAGGGCACGGTCGTCGCCGGTGTGCTTACCCGCTCGAAGTGTCCGTCGGCCGCCATCGACTGGTGCCGCGACAACCTGCCGGGCGGCAAGGCGCGGGCGCTGCTGGTCAATTCGGGCAACGCCAATGCCTTCACCGGCAAGAAGGGCAAGTCCGCCGTCCAGCTCTCCGCCGATATCGTCGGCAGGGCGTTGGGCGTGCACCACTCCCAAATCTTCCTCGCCTCCACCGGCGTGATCGGCGAGCCGCTGCCGGCCGAGAAGTTCACCGGCGTCGCCGATGAGCTGAAGTCGCGCCTCGCGCCCGGCCCGTGGATGGATGCGGCCAAGGCGATCATGACCACCGACACCTTCGCCAAGGTCGCCACTGCCACCGTCGAGTTCGACGGCGTGCCGGTCTCGATCTCGGGCATCGCCAAGGGCTCGGGCATGATCGCGCCGGACATGGCGACGATGCTGAGCTTCGTGTTCACCGATGCGCCGATCTCGGCTGCGGTGCTGAAGGGCCTGCTGCAGCCGGCCATCGATGCGAGCTTCAACGCCGTCACCGTCGACAGCGATACCTCGACCTCCGATACCTGCCTCGTGTTCGCCACGCAGAAGGCGGCGATCGAGCCGATCACCTCGGCCGACGATCCGCGCGCCGCGGTGTTCGGCGAGGCGCTGGCCGACGTGCTGCATGAACTCGCCATCCATGTCGTCCGCGACGGCGAAGGCGCCACCAAGATGGTCACCGTCACCGTCGAGGGCGCCGAAAGCGACCGCAGCGCCTTCCGCATCGCCCAGTCGATTGCCAATTCGCCGCTGGTCAAGACCGCCATCGCCGGCGAGGACGCCAACTGGGGTCGCATCGTCATGGCCGTGGGCAAGGCCGGCGAGCCGGCCGACCGTGACCGCCTGTCGATCAGCTTCGGCGACATTCGCGTCGCCACCGAGGGCGAGCGCGACCCGAACTACAACGAGGCGCAGACTTCGGCCTACATGAAGAATCAGGACATCGAGGTCACGGTCGGCATCGGCCTCGGGCAGGGTACCGCCACCGTCTACACCTGCGATCTGACGCACGGCTACATCACCATCAACGGCGACTACCGGTCCTGATGGTTCCGCTGAGCGTCAGCCAGATCGAAGGGGCAACCCTCACTGCCTGGCCTGCCCTCAAGCAGGCCCATGATGGGCTGTGGCTGTGGCGCTATGCGCGCGGCTACACCAAGCGCGCCAACTCGATCCATTGCCTTGATCTCAGCGACGGAGCCTATGCCGAACTGCGCCTGCAGCGGCTGGTGGACCTCTCCGATGCGCACGGTATCGCTCCGGTGTTCCGGATCACGCCGCTCACGCCGCCGAGCATTCTCGCAGTGCTCGATGGCATGCAGTGGGAGGAGTTCGAGCCCTCCATCGTGATGGCGATGGAGATGCCGGACGCTGATTTTCCGGTCGAGTACACAACCCGGTATTTCGATCCCAACGACCCCGAGTGGTACAAGGCGCAGGCCCACATGTCGGGCTATTCCAGCCAGACCATCGAGGTGCTGGCCCAGATCATCGGGCAGATCGCCTGCGAGTGCCAGGGCGTGCTGGTCTACCACAAGGCCGGGCTGCCCGTGGCGGCGGTGCTGGCTTGCGTGGCGAGCGGCATGGGCATCTACCTCAACGTCGTCACCCATCCTTCGGCCCGCGGCATGGGCTATGGCCGGGCGGCAATGAGCGCGGCGATCAACTGGGTCCGCTCGCGCGGCGCGCACCACTCGGCGCTGCAGGTGCTGGCCGACAACCTGCCGGCACTGAACCTCTACGCCTCGTTCGGCTTCGGCGAGGTCTACCCCTATACCTACCGCCGCGCACCGGAACGGGGACGTTGATGAAGCTGATGCTGGTCGCCGCCGTGGCGCTGGTCGATTCCGACCGGCGCGTGCTTATCGCCCAGCGCCCCGAGGGCAAGTCGCTGGCGGGCCTCTGGGAGTTTCCAGGCGGCAAGCTTGAAGAGGGTGAGACGCCGGAAGTGGCGCTGATCCGCGAACTCGAAGAAGAACTGGGTATTTCTACCAAGTCCGCCTGTCTGGCTCCGGTAAGCTTTGCGTCACACTCTTACGAAACCTTTCATCTTCTGATGCCACTTTACGTCTGCCGGAAATGGCAGGGCACGCCCGTGGCCCGCGAGCATGCCGCCCTGAAGTGGGTGCGTCCGCAGGCCTTGCGTGATTACCCGATGCCCCCGGCTGATGAACCGCTGATCGCCGCCCTGTGCGATCTGCTCTAGGGGTACGGCAATGAAAGAACTGAGCGCAGGGCTGCGCCGCTTCGTGGACGATCAGGCCGGAGCCACCGCCATCGAGTATGGGCTGATCGCGGCGTTGGTCGCGGTGGGCGCGATCCTGGCGATGACCGTGTTCGGCGGCAACCTGAGCGGCATGTTCAACACCGTGTCCACCAGGGCCGGCGACGCCATGGCAAACGCCGGCACCTAGCGCTTCTTTTCGAGCACGTCCTTGAGGCTCACGGTGGCGCTGCCACGGCGAGCCGGCTGCTGCTGGCTTTCATGCGGGGCCCAGCCACTCATCCAGATCAGTTCCAGCGTCGCCCGCACGCGGCCATCGTCGTCCATGGCGAGCGCGCCATAGGCTTCGGTGGCGGTCGTCAACAGGCGTCGCGACACCGGCTTTCCCGGCCGTTCGGCCAGCGGGTTCTGAGCGCCCAGCGCCTTCAGCTCTGCCATCAGCCGCAGCGGGTGGCCGTAGCGAACGGTGTGCGTTTCCACGTCGGTCACCGGCAGCTTGAAGCCGGCGCGCTGCAGCAGTCCTCCAGCGTCGGCCAGCGGGATGAACGGCGCGATCCGCGCAAACGCCCCGCCCGACACCTCGGCCTCCGCCGTCAGCCACGCTTCGCGCAGTTCGTTGAGGCTGGCGCCGCCGATTGCCACCGCCATGAACAGCCCGTCGGGCCGCAGGTGCCGCCTGAGCCGGGCGAGAAAGCCCACCACGTCGTTGACCACGGTCAGGTCCAGCACCGAGACGATGAGGTCGTAGTCGGTCCTTG
>CAMDAL010000231.1 GCA_945888565.1 Devosia equisanguinis
TGGGATCGCTGGGCATCGACGCCACCCGCGACATTGCATTCGACGGACGGCCAACGCCGCTCCGCCATTTCATCGACGCAGTCTATGCCCTGCGCCCGATCGAACTGGCGAGATTCGCGCCGCAGGTCATCGCCAACCGCGAAGACCCAATTGCCGCGGCGCTCCTGGCGCAGTCTGAAGCGTTCCTGCTGGCCGATTTCCGCAAGATCTTCGATCCAGAGGTCCAAGGCCCCGTGGTGCTGGGCGGCAGCGTCGCGGCCCACCTCAAGGGCCTTCCGGCCGAGATTGCCAAGGTGCTGGAAGCTGCCGGCCACCAGCCCGACATCCGCCTTGCCGGTGATGGCGCCATCGGTGCGGCCGTCCTCGCCCTGCGCCACGAAGGCATCACCGTCGACGAGGCGATGCTGCAACACATCACCGCGTCGATGGCAGCCAAGGCGGCGAAGGCCTAAGCCTACTCGACCGCGTGCATGCGCAGGTCGAGCTGGCGCGGCAGCGGGTGCGCCGCGAGGTCGGCCTTCGCTTCCTCTGCCGTGGCGGCACGCCCGAGGCCGGCTTCCAGCCGGCCGCGGCGCAGGCGCACCCACAGGTCGGACAGCAGCGTCTCACCTTCGCGGATCGAGGCGTACTGCCGGCCGAGCAGCAGGCGTTCGAGTTCGTCCAGCTGCCCGTCGTTGGCGGCCACCACCGCACGAGCGAGGATGATGCGCTCCTTGTCGCGAACATCGGTGGGCAGACCATCGACGAACGTCTTCAGGTCAGCCGGGCGATCCTGCGCCATCAGGTAGGCGACGACCTCGACCGCCAGTTCCGGCGGCGCGTCACCGGCGTTCCAGGCCATGAGGTAGCTGCGCACCGCGGCATCGGCGCTGCCGGCCAGCAGAGCGTCGAGCCGGTACGCCGACCAGCTCGGCTTGAGCGCCAGCGATGCGGAGACGTTCTGCACCGCAGCCGCCTTGTCACCGGCGTCGAGACTGGCGATCGCCAGGGTCAGTTCATGCATCCAGCTGGCGCCGTGTTCGGCTGCGTGGGTCTTCACGCGGTTGATCCACAACGGCGAGACCACCATGCCATCCGGCGACGTCTCGCGCTGCTCGGCGGGAATGCGCGCCCCGCTCGCAACGCTGTCCCAGAAGTCCGGGAGAGCCGAGGTGTAGAAATCGAGGCCGCTGGCCAGCGGCTGGCCGAGCAGCTGTTCCTGGCGGGCGCCCCACGGCTCGCCTTCGGAGAACCGGGAATCGAGCGGCAGCCGCGCCTGTTCGCGCAGGAACGCGTCGATGCGCGCCAACTCATCGGCCGGGAGCAGCCCATCGAGGGCACCGGCGGCATGGGCGGCAGCGGCGTTGAAATCAGCGTCGTGCGCCCTGCCCGCATCGAGCTGGACCGGCACATAGGCTTCGGTCCATTCCAGTTCCTCGCCCGGCTGGAGCTCGAAGCGCTGGTTCTGCGTCGGCGCAATACCGCTCTGGATTTCGAGGTACATGCCCTCGCCGGGACGGGCGAGGTAATCCATCCAGTTCTGCCCGCCCTGCGCACTGCCGAAATAGAAGAACTTCCGGCCCTCCATCTCCGCTGTGCTGGTCTGCAGCAGCCCGTAGCCGCCCTTATCCACCGATGCGATGAACTTGCGTGGCGCGCTCGGCGCGCGGAAGAACACCGAGGTCGCGTTCTCCCAGTTGTCAGGATAGGACGCATCCCAGTCCGCGCGCGGAAAGTCGCAGCGGCCGAGGTTGTTGCCCGGCCAGATATGCTCGATCGAGTACTCGGCGGGCGCCAGCACCCGCGTGCCTTCGCTCATCGGCGCCGCGACATTCGTCCACCAATAGGCGAGGCGCAGGTCGTCGTTCGGGTTGACGATGCGGCCATGGGCGAAGAGCTGGGCGGAATCTTTCGGCATGAACAGGTCGACCTGCCACGTCGCCTCGACGATACGGTCGAACTCGTAGATGCGCAGCACCGGTCCCTCGGCCGTCTCGCGCACCCCGGCGAACACCGGCGCGCAGGTGAAGGGCGTGTGGCCGGGGATCAGCCCGTTCCACTCGATGCCGCCCGAGAACCAGGCGTTCAGCGCCGCGAGGTTGGCCGGCTGGAAAACCGGGTTGCGGAACACCAGGTCGCGCCCGGTGGCGAGGTCCTTGAGTTCCAGCAGCCGGCCTCCCAGCGATGGCGCCACCAACGCCCGCAGCCGACCGTTCTCAAGCACCAGCACGTCGAGTTCGCCCGGCTGCAGGTCACGGTCGTAGTCGTCCGACACCCGGTAGGGCAGGATCGAATCCTCGCCCCACTGGAAGCCGTGGCTGCTTTCCTCGTCCGACAGGCCGAAATTCGGCGGCGTCGGCTTGTTGGGCATCGGCTGCTGCCAGCGGAAACGCGGCAGGTTGCTCGGCGCGCCAAGGCGCGACATGGGGAGGCTCAGGCGTTCGCGACGGATGGTGGTCATGGCTCAGTCCTTCAGCATCAGTTCGATCACCGGCACGACCACGTCGGGCTTTTTCACCGGCAGCAGCAGGGTCAGCGTGGTCTCGCCGCCGGGCGGCATGAAATGGGTGTCGGCGTCGTCGGCCGGCCACTGCACCTCGCTCGCATCATTGAGCAGTTGGGCATACTCGACCTTGCCCCGCAGCCCGTCGAGCAGCAGGTACTGGTTGGGCCAGTTGTAGATGTGGACGTAGAGCCGGTTGCCCTTCTGGGTGTAGCGGCAGCCGTCGGGCGGCACGAACTCCGACCGCCCTGCCCCGTAGATCGCCCGACCATGCAGGCGCAGCCACTTGCTGTAGACTTCGAGTGAATCAATCGCCCGCTGGTCGAAGGTGCCGCGCCCGGTGGGCCCGACATTCATCAGCAGGTTGCCGCCGAGCGCCACGCCGTCGATCAGTATCTGCAGCAGTTGCTCCGGGCTCTTCCAGCTCTCTTCGTCGCGGTAGTAGCCCCACGAGCCGGAGAAGGTCTGGCACATCTCGAACGTCGCGGGCTGGCCGTTGACCATCGGCGGCGTGCGCGGCGTGTATTGCTCGGGCGTCACCATGTCGGGCATGGCGTCTGTCAACCCGTCGAGGTTGAGGCGGTTGTTGACGATGATGTCGGGCGCCAGCCTGCGCACCAGCTTCAGCAACTCGACGCTCTCCCAGTCGTCCCGGCCCTTGCCGGGCAGGCCCTTGTAGACGCGGTCGGGATAGCTGAAATCGAACCAGATGATGTCGATCTGGCCGAACTGGGTCAGCAACTCCGTCACCTGGTCGCGCAGGTACTGCGCGTAGCGCTTCATGTCCCGGCCCTGGTTGAGCTCGGCTGCATCCTTGCGATTGCGCAGAGGATGGTACATGTCGATGGTGAAGTCGGGGTGATGCCAGTCGGGCAGCGAATAGTAGAAGCCGATCTTCAGACCCTCGGCGCGGAATGCCTCAACGAATGGCCCGAGGATGTCCTTGCCGTATGGCGTCTTGGTCGCCTTGTAATCGGTGAACTGGCTGTCCCACAGGCAGAAGCCGTCATGGTGCCGCGCCGTCAGCACGACATACTTCATCCCCGCCTCGCGCGCCCGGCGCGCCCATTCCTTGGGGTCGTAGAGATCGGGATCGAAGTTGTCGAAGTACTTGCTGTATCCCGCGTCGTCGATTTCCTCGCGGTTCTTCACCCACTCGTGCCGCGCCGCCAGCGCATAAATCCCCCAGTGGATGAACATGCCGAACCGGTCATGCCGGAACCACTCCTTCTTCTCATCGGTGAGGAACAGGGTGGAAATATCGTCGGTCATCGCAAGGGTCCTGGCGCGGGCGGAAAATTCGGCCAGTGGCGTAGCACGGCCATAGCCCCGCGCAAGCAGACCACTTCGTATGATGGCTCGCCGCTTGCTCGCCTAGATGTAGCCTACCGCCTGGCCCTCGGGAGCGTAGCCGAGGATACGAAATCCTTGTTCGATCTCCTCGCCCGGCAGGTGGATTTTCCGAAGTGCGGCGCGAACCTGGTCACGCTGCGCCGGTCCGGCGATCAGGACATCAACCGACAGGTACTCGGAATAGGGGCCTTGTCGGAAGTGATAGTACCACTCCATGTCCGGGTCCGATCGCCACCCCGTCGGCGCGCAAACGGCACTCCACCTCGGTGTTGGCTCGATCTCGAGCATCGCCTCGCGCAGTTCCGCCCACTTCGTGTCGTTCATCAAAGGAACAAGCGGCACAACCGGCGGCGAAACCGCGATGAATTGGTAGCCGGCACCCTTGGTACTGACAGGGCGTTCCATCGGTTCAGACCGTGGCCCGGGCCTCGGCCAGCGCCTTGAGGTCTGCCGGCTTCAGCTGCACGCTTTCGCCGCAGCCGCATTCGCCGGTCTGGTTGGGGTTCTTGAAGGTGAAGCCGGACTTGAGGATGTCTTCCTCGAAATCCATCACCGTGCCGAGCAGGAACAGCGTTGCCTTGGGCTCGATGAAGACGTGGACGCCCTTGTCCTCGATATGGTCGTCGCCCTTCACCGCCTCGGCGACATAGGCGAGCGTGTAAGATTGCCCGGCGCACCCGGCATCCTTGATGCCGACGCGCACGCCCATCACCGGCGTCTCGCTGTCCTCGATGATCTCGCGCACCCGCTCGGCGGCAGCGTCGGTGAGGCTCATGATCTTCAGGGGCATCGGCTCAGACCTTCATCGTAGAGTGACGATATATAGACCCAACGCTCCGAACTTACCACCAGTTCAGCGCAACCTGCGCTTCCTCGCTCATGCGCGAGGCGTCCCATGGCGGATCGTAGACCATGTTGACCGTGACATTGCCCACGCCTTCGACCGACATCGCCGCGTTCTCGACCCAGCCCGGCATCTCGCCTGCGACCGGGCAGCCCGGCGCGGTGAGCGTCATGTCGATGGCAAGGTTGCGGTTGTCGTCGAGGTCGACCTTGTAGATGAGGCCGAGCTCGTAGATGTCGACCGGGATTTCCGGATCGTAGACCGTCTTGAGGGCCGCGATCAGGTCTTTGGTGATGCGCTCCACCTCCTCGGCCGGCAGTTCGCCCGAGATGGTGGGCGTGATGCGCAGCGGCTCTTCGACCACCGGCGCAGGTGTCACGGGGGTGCTGCCTTCGAGCGGCAGGTCGGGAGTGTCGTCTGTCATGTCCGTCACGAAAAGAAACTCCGTGCCTTTTCAATGCCCTCGACGAGCGCGTCGATATCGTCCTTGCCCGTATATAGGCCGAAGGAGGCCCGGCAGGTAGAGCTGACCCCGAACCTTTGCAGCAGCGGCATGGCACAGTGCGTGCCAGCGCGTACGGCAATGCCGTAGCGGTCGAGGATAGTGGAAACGTCGTGGGCGTGGGCGCCCTCGATCTCGAACGAGAAGATGCCGCCCTTGCCGGGGGCCGTCCCGATCAGCCGCAGCGAATTGACCCGCTGCAGCCGTTCGAGCGCGTAAGCGGTCAGTTCGGCCTCGTGAGCATGCGCCGCCTCGTGCCCGATCGACTCGACATATTCGACCGCCGCGCCGAGCCCGATCCCTTGCACGATCGGCGGCGTGCCGGCCTCGAAGCGGTGCGGAGGGACGTTGTAGGTGACGGTGTCGCGGGTCACGAGGTCGATCATCTCGCCGCCGCCGTTGAACGGCTGCATTGCGGCGAGCAGGTCGTACTTGCCGTAGAGCACGCCGATGCCCGTCGGACCGTAGAGCTTGTGGCCGGTGAAGACGTAGAAATCGGCGCCAAGATCCTGCACGTCGACCTTGAGGTGCACTGCCCCCTGGCTGCCATCGACCAGCACCGGAATGCCCCGCGCATGGGCGATCTCGACGATCTGCTTGATCGGCAACACCGTGCCCAGCACGTTCGACATATGCGTGATCGCGACCATTTTCGTCCGCGGCGTCAGCGCCGCCTCGAAGGCGTCGATGTCGAACGAACCATCGTCGCGCACGTCCACCCACTTCAGCACGGCGCCCTTGCGTTCGCGGTGGAAGTGCCACGGGACGATGTTGGAGTGGTGCTCCATGATCGACAGGACGATCTCGTCGCCCTCGCCGATGCGGGGGCCGAGGAACGACGCCGCGACCAGGTTGATGGCCTCGGTGGCCGAGCGGGTGAAGATGATCTCCTCCGGCCGCGACGCATTCAGGAACCGCGCTACAGACTGTCGTCCGCCCTCGTAGGCCTCCGTCGCCCGGTTGGCGAGCGTGTGGAGGCCGCGATGCACGTTGGCGTAGGCGTGGCGATGGGCCCAGTCCATCCGGTCGAGCACCTGGTTCGGCTTCTGCGCCGAAGCGCCGGAGTCGAGATAGACGAGGCGCTTCCCGAAGATTTTCTCTTCGAGGATGGGGAAGTCGGCGCGAACTTTGGCGAGGTCGAATGTCATGTCAGCCCTTGGCCAGCCAGCCCTCGATGACGCCGGTCAGCGCTTCGCTGAGCACCTCGTCCTCGATCGGGTCGATCAGTTCGGCGAGGAAGGCGCGCACCAGCATCGTCTCGGCTTCCGGCTTGGAGATGCCACGGCTCACCAGGTAGAACAGGTGGTCGTCGTCGAGCTGGCCGCAGGTGGAGCCGTGGCCGCAGACCACGTCGTCGGCGTAGATCTCTAGCTCCGGCTTCACGAGGATTTCGGCCTCGTCCGAGAGCATCAGCCCCTGGCTCATCAGCTTGGCGTCGGTCTTCTGCGCATCGCGCGCTACG
>CAMDAL010000232.1 GCA_945888565.1 Devosia equisanguinis
CTTGGATTCGACCGTGTGGTCGTTGATGCGCTGGTAGAGATCGTCGTCCTCGGTGAAGATCTCGGCGTCGCTGTCGATGCCGATGCGCGAGTGGATCTTGCCGATGCCACCCTCGGCGTAGAACTTGTGGGTGAACAGCAGCGTGCGCATGCCGCGTTCGACATAGTTGTACGATGCCTGCAGCAGCAGCGTGGACTTGCCGGCGTTCATCGCAGCGTAGTGGAAATAGAGTTTGGCCATACCCCCGTTCTGCCGCAGCAGGGGAGTCGGTGCGAGGGGGTGCAGCACGCTTCCAACAAAAAATCGGCCGCCTGGCGGGGGGCGGCCGATAAAATGCCGATGGGGCTCGGCAACGAAACGCCATGTTGGCAGCGGCGCTTCGTCTCGAAGTCTCCGGCCGCCGAATTTGGCGGGAGCGGCCGGCACGCATTCGGGGCGATTGGGGGAAGGCCTCGAACGCTCGCGACGCTATTGATCCGACATGACATGCATATGACGCGCCGGGTGATCATATTGGTGTCATTTTCACCCCTTAGCCCACATTGTGGGTGGGCACCCTGGAGGCATATTTCATGAATCGGTTCGGCAGGTTCACTACCGCGGCGCTTGTCGCACTTTCGATGGCGACGCCCGCTATGGCGCAGGACAATCCGGTGGTGGGCGTTTGGCAGCCGGACAAGGATTCGGACTATACCGCCACGATGTGCGGCGCCAAGCAGGACCGCTTCTGCCTGACCGTCAGCGAGCTGCGCGGCGGTATGCGCAAGCCGGAAAACCTCAAGTACCTCGGCAAGAACCTGATCAACGAAGCGAGGCAGGCCGGCCGGAACTCGTGGAAGGGCAAGATCGACTTCTTCGGCATCACCGGCGACACCACGGTCACGCTGAAGAACGCCGACACGCTGCACCTCAAGGCGTGCGCCTATGTGGTGGTGTGCAGGGAAATCACGCTCAAGCGCAAGAGCTGAAGGCTCAGGCGCGGACAGGCTGCCGGCGGGCTGCGATCGCCGGCACGGCCTCGACGAGGATGATGGCGAAAAAGATCAGCGCCGCGCCGGCATAGCCGACAGGGCTCAGCCGTTCGCCCAGCACCAGCGCCCCGCCCAGCGCCGCGAACAGGCTTTCGGCCGAGAGCACGATGGCGGCGTTGGCGGCCGGCACCTGCTGCTGGGCGATGGCCTGCAGCGTGAAGGCGAGGCCGGTGGACAGCAGGCCAGTATAGGCGATCTGCATCCAGATAGCGCCGAAGCTCTCGATGGCCGGGGTCTCGATCGGCAGGCCGAAGGCGAGGCAGACGAGACCCGTGCCGATGAAAGTGATCGCCGACAGCGTCACGGGCAGGGCAGTGGCGCGGCTCAGCAGGCCGATCAGGAAGACATGGCCGCCCCAGAATACGGCGCTGATGATGACCAGCACGTCGCCGAAGTTGAGCGCGGCGAGGTGGCCGCCGTTCAGGTAATAGATGCCGACGAGCGCCAGTGGTGCGCCGACATAGATGATCGGGTGCGGCGTGGCGCGGATGGCGACAAACGCGATCAGCGGCACGAACAGCACGTAGAGCGCGGTGAGGAAGCCCGAATTCGTCAAGGTGGTCTGCACGAGACCATATTGCTGCAGCAGCGAGCCGATGAGGAACACGGCGCAGAGCAGCCCGATCATCACCCAGCGGCGGGGCGTGAAGTCGGCCAGGCGGACCTGCTTGCGCCGCAGCTCGGCCAGCGCGAATGGCAGCAGCACCACCCCACCCAGCAGGAAGCGCGCGCCGGAAAAGCTCAGCGGCCCGAGATGGTCCATCGCCGATTTCTGCGCGACGAAGGCCAGCCCCCAGATGGCGGTGGCGATGACGAGCAGCAGGACGGCGACGGGGCGGGACATGGCGCTGATGTAGCCGCGCCCTTGTGCGGCGTCGAACGGATTCTGGTGATGGGTTCGATCGGGCCCGGTGATTACTTCAGCTCGGCGTCGAGCGCCTCGATCAGCCGGGTGATTTCCTCGGGCGCGGTGTAGTGGGTGAACGACAGCCGCAGCACGCCGTGGCCGGGGTTGATGCCCAGCGCCTCGCATAGCCGCCACGCATAGAAGTTGCCGCCCGCCGCCATGATGCGGTGACGGCTCAGCTTGTCGACGAGCGAGATCGGCAGTTCGGTGGTGGCGATCGAGATGGTCGGGGCGCGGAGGTTCGGGTCGGATGGGCCGATGAGCCTCAGGTTGTTCCGGCCGCGGATATAGTCGAGCAGCGGGGTGAGCAGCGCCACCTCCTGTGCCCGCATGGCGGCGTGCGCCTTGTGGAACGGCGTCCTGCCCTCGACGCTGTCGCCCGCCAGAACCGCCACCCGCTCGAGGTAGTCTGCGATGCCGGCCGAAGCGGCGATCTGCGCATGGTCGGGGCCGGCGGGCGTCAGCCGCTTCCTGGGCAGGGTATCGTTGAAGAAATGCCCCTGGTTCGGCAGTTCGGCGGCCAGCGACGGGCGGATCGCCATGATCCCCTGATGCGGGCCGAACACCTTGTAGGCCGAGAACAGGTAGACGTCGCAGCCCAGCTCTAGCAGGTCCGGCAGGCCGTGCGGCGCGTAGGAGACGCCATCGACGACGGTGACGGCGCCGAAACTCTTGGCCCGGCGGGCTACCTCCGCCACCGGGTTGATCTCGCCGACGATGTTGGAGGCATGGGGGAAGCAGATGGCGCGGACGTGGCTGTCGAGCAGCTTGTCGAGCGCCGCGAGGTCGAGATGGCCGGTATCCTTGTCGACACCCCACTCGCGCACCACGATGCCGCGCTCGGCGAGGCGGCGCCAGGCGCCGGAATTGGCCTCGTGGTCCTGGTTGGTGACGACGATGGCGTCGCCCGGCTTCAGCCAGCCGGCGAAGGCGTTGGCCAGCACGTAGGTATTGGCGCTGGTCGATGGGCCGAAATGCACCCAGTCCTGGTTGACGTTCAACGCCTGGGCGATACGGCGATAGCCGAGGTCCATCAACTGCCCCGCCTCGCGCGACGCGGGGTAGAAGCCGTAGGGCTGCACCTTGTGGGTCACGTAGTAGCTGGTCAGCCTGTCGATCACCTGCCGCGCCGCGTACGAGCCGCCGGCGTTCTCGAAGAAGGCCCAACCCTCGAGATCGGGCTGCGCGAAGGCGGGAAACTCGGCGCGGATCAGGGCGGGGTCGAGGGGCAGGGCGGTCATTGCGGGAGCTCGGATGGCGGGTGGAATTCTCGTTAGCCGAGGTGCCGGGTCCGGGCAACAGCAGATGGAAAAGAAGCCCCGGCGAGGGACCGACCGGGGCTTCCAGGGCGAACGGTGAACGGCCGGCCGAGGGTGGGGCCGGCCTGGGGTGGTTCAGCCGTTCGGACGGCCGGCGCGGGGCCGGTCGTGGTGGTCGCCGCGGCCAGCCGGGGACAGGCCGGCCTTCTGCTCGTCGGAGAGACTGCCGTAGAAGGCGCGGAAATCGGGGAACACCGCGTTCATCGCGGCAAGGCGCGCCTCATCGAGCTTCAAGCGCTCCTCCATGCGGTCGAGCAGGTCGGTACGCTGGGTCCGGTCGGCGCGACCGGCGCGCTCCGGGCGGATATCGGCACACTGGTCGGCGAGTTCGGTCTGCGCGGTGAGCGCCGAGGTCATGAAGGTGTCGTAGAGGCCCTGCTGTTCGGGGGTGAGCTTCAGGCGCTCGGCCAGCCGGTCGTAGCGGCGTTCCATGCGATCGGCGGCGCGGGGGGCGCAACTAAAATTGACGAACTGGAAGCGGCCCTCGGCGCCAGCCCGGAAGTCGAGCATGCGGTCGGACCGCGTATCCCGGGCCTCCTTCACGTCGTGCGCCATGGCGGGGGAAAAGGCCGTCAGGCCGATGGAGGCGACGATGGCGGCAATGGCCGCAGCGCTGTGGGCTTTCACTGGAAGTCTCCCTGATCTGGTCCGTCAAAGGCGAGACTAGGCTGCGTCGGATTGCGCGGGGCTGTCCGGAACATGAAATCGGGGAAAGGTCTGGGGTTCAGTGACGCGGGGCGGAGTTTGCTGCTCCCCCCTACACCGCCTGACGGCGGTCCCCTACCCCGCAGGCGAGAGAGGTTGGATGTGGCCATCGCTTCGCTACCGGGAACCCTTCTCCCGCTTTCGGGAGAAGATGCCCGGCAGGGCGGAAGGGGGGAGCTACTGGCGCCGCGCTGCCGAACACGAAAGGCGACGCTACGACGCGATGTATTCCCTGAGCGCCAGGGCTTCCTGCTCGGTTTCCTCGATCTTGCGCTTCACCACGTCGCCGATCGAAACGATGCCGACCAGCGTCGTGCCGTCCACCACGGGGATGTGGCGGATGCGGTGGCGGGTCATAAGTTCCATGAGATCGGAAACAGTGTGTGCCCTGGTAGCGGTGATGACCTTGGCGGTCATGGCTGTGCGCACCGGGCTCGCCAGCAGCTTGGCCGGATCGGTTCCGAGCCGCCGGACGATGTCGCGTTCCGAAAGGATGCCGGCCACGCCACCCTTGGCATCGACGACCACGACGGCGCCGATCTTGTGGGTATTGAGCAGCTGCACCGCTTCGGACAGCGGGGCTCCGGCGGTCACGGTGTGAACGGCGGCGCCCTTGGATTGAAGGATATTCTCGACTTGCATCGCTACAGTCCTCCTCACTAGGCCCGGTAGTCTGCGCCAAGACGCAGCGCTGAACAAGCTATGCGGCCTATTGGGCGGGACAGTGCAAAACACCGTCCCGCCTGAGCGGAGCCTTACTGGCGCGGCGGGGCCTTGAGGTCGCGCTTCTGGTCCTCGAGCGATGGGCTGCTGTCGGCGGGAGCAGCAGGAGCAGTGTCCGGAGCCGGCGTGGCCGGGACTTCGACCTGCGGCACCGGATCGCCCGAGGCGACGGCGGTGACGGTGACCTTGCCGGCGAGCACGGTCGGGTCACGCTCGAGCGCTGCGAGATCGGCGAGGCCGAGGCCGGCGCCGTCCTTGGCCGTCAGCGTGATCGAGACCTTCGAGTGTTCTCCCGAGAGGAACTTGCCGAGCTGTGCGACGGCCGAGAGCGCGGTTTCGTCGGAGCCGAGAATGGCGAGCGTCATGCCCTGCACCATGCCCGAGACTCCGGTGCGGGTGGCCTGCATCGGCTGGCCGCCTTCGGCCGAGCTGATGGCCAGCACCATGCCGTAGAAGCCGCGATCCTCGATCTCGACCGTCAGGTCCTTCACCGTCAGCCCCATGCCGGCCTCCATGGCGGCAGTCTCGTCGTCGCCGAACAGGGCCGGGGTGGCGTTGCCAATGGTGCCGGTGACGGCGATGCGGAAGAACTGGTCGGCATCCGACAGCAACTCATCGACCACGATGGTGTTGCTCGCCTCGTCCCAGTGCAGCCTGAGCCGCGTGTCCGAGGTGATTTCGGTGATGCCGCGGGCGGCGATCTCGGCGGCCGCCGGACCGGCGCTCAGCTCGGGCGGCAGCGGGAAGGTGGCGTCATCGAGCGCCAGCGCGATTTCGCCGGGGATGCCGTTGATGTAGTTGCCCAGCGTGATGTCGAACAGGCCGGCCTTGCCGGCGACGCGCTGGCCGGCGCTTTCGGGCGAGGGGATATCGAACGTCACGTCGGAAAAGCTCAGGCCGTCCATGGCCGGGATGAGCTTGCGCCAGTTGGCGATGAACCACGCCTCGTCGAGCTGCTCCGCCCCGTCGAGCGCCACGATAGGGCCATTGAGGTCCATGCGCTTCCAGGTGAAGTTGCCGATATCGACAAGTCCGCCGTCCGCTTCGACCTTGAAGCCGTCGAGCGAGATGCTCGGGTAGATACCAGGCTCGAAATTGCCGACGCCGATGGTGCCCGAGGCAACCCTGACCGGCTGGCCGGAGGTCAAGTCGCTGCCGGTGCAGTCGAAGCCGTCGAACTGCAGCGGGTCGGAGGCGAAGGCCGTCAGCAGGTCCGTGTAGTAGCCGACGAGCATCTTGATGTCGGCCGGCGACGGCATGGCCGTCGGGTCGGTCTTCTGCGCGTCCTGGACGCGCACCACCGCCGCCTCGAGGTCGACGAGCGACGTCTCGAGCGGGCGGGCGAGGAAGCGGCCGGCGGTTGCCGCGCCGAAATCGCAGCTCAGCATCGGGGTAGGGCCGGCGCCAACGGTGAAGGTACCGCCCTCGAAGGCGAAATCGGCGTAGATCTCGGTCATCTCGGTGGCGGGCGTCACGGCCGGGCCACCGATGCCGTAGAAGGCCAGCAGGGCGCCGATATCGAAGCGGCCGCTCGACATCTTGCCGAAGGTCATCTTCATCGCCTCCGCGCCGGCGACGTGCGCGCCACCGATGAGCGTGGAGGCGGCGACGCCATCGACCACGTCCAGCAGTTCGATGTCGCGGTAGGTGAACGTCTCGTCCATCGGCGTGCCGCCGGTGACGGCAGCCGGAACCGAGTACTGCAGCGTGATTTCGGGGATCTTCAGCGACTTGGCGGTGATGCCTGCCCATTTGCTGAGATCAGCGACCGAATCGATCCGGAACAGGTCGCGGATCTCGGCCTCGGTAAGGTTGCCGTCGGTGACTTCGACCGAAGGGATCGAGAGCTGGTACAGTTCGGCGCCCGTAAGCTCAAGGTCCGTCACGGTCAGCGTTTCGGCCTGGGCGGCGGTCGCGAGGGTGGTGCCGAGCAGCAGCGCCGCGACGAAGCGC
>CAMDAL010000233.1 GCA_945888565.1 Devosia equisanguinis
TACCCCGATCGCTTCGTCAACTCGCTGATCATCTCGATCATCTCGACGGTGCTCGCCGTGGCGATGGGCACCATCACCGCCTATGGCTTCTCGCGCTTCAAGGTGAAGGGGGAGGCGGACCTGTTGTTCTTCATCCTCTCCACCCGCATGTTGCCGCCCATCGTCGTCGCCATCCCGATGTTCCTGATGTACCGGGCCGTGGGGCTCAACGACACCCACCTCGGCCTCATCATTCTCTACACCGCCTTCAACGTCTCGTTTGCGGTCTGGGTGATGAAGGGCTTCATCGACGAGATCCCGAAGGAATACGAGGAAGCCGCGCTGGTCGATGGCTACACGCGCATGCAGGCCTTCTTCAAGATCGTCCTGCCCGAGGCGGCCACCGGCATCGCCGCCACCGCCGTGTTCTGCTTCATCACCGCCTGGAACGAGTACGCCTTTGCGCTGATCCTCACCAACCGCCGGGCGCAGACGGCTCCGCCCTTCATTCCCAGCCAGATCGGCACGGGTCTGCAGGATTGGACCGTTATCGCTGCCGGTACGGTGCTGTTCCTGATCCCGGTCGCCATCTTTACCTTCCTGCTCCGCAACCACCTGCTGCGCGGCATGAGCTTCGGAGCGATCCGCAAATGACGACAACGCCCGAGTACGAGAAGAAGCAGGCCTTCCGCCGTCTCAATGCCCGCATCTTCGAGCCCGGCTCGATGCTGCTCATGCTGCTGGGCATCCTGTTCCTCTGCCAGCCCTGGGTCGAGTTCCTGCACCAGTACTCGGTGCTGGTCATGCTGATCGGCCTGATCGGCTTCAATATCGCCGTGCACGTTCCGCCCCCCGATGGTCCGAAGATCGACGAGGACGATACCGGGGCGGTCTCCGTCTCGGCCGCCGTGGGGAGGAATACCCATGGCTGAGATTGAACTGCGTCACATCGACAAGCATTTCGGACCGGTGCACGTCATCCGCGACGTCAACCTGACGGTGAAGGACAAGGAATTCGTCGTTTTCCTCGGCCCCTCGGGCTGCGGCAAGACCACGACGCTGCGCGCCATCGCCGGGCTCGAGGAGATCGACTCGGGCGATATCCTGCTCGATGGCAAGCCGATCCAGGCCCTGCGCCCCGCCGATCGCGACATCGCGTTCGTGTTCCAGAACTACGCGCTCTACCCGCACTTCACCGTCTACGAAAACCTGGCGTTCCCGCTGCGCGCGGTGGGGACTGCGGCGGCGGAGATCGACAAGACCGTGCGCTCCGTCGGTGGGTCGCTGGGCATCGGCCATCTGCTCAAGCAGCGCCCCTCGGCGCTGTCGGGCGGCGACATGCAGCGCGTCGCCATCGGCCGGGCGCTGGTGCGGCGTCCGAAGGCCCTGCTGCTCGACGAACCGATCGGCTCGCTCGATGCCAAGCTGCGCGAAACCATGCGCGTCGAACTGAAGCGCCTGCACTACGAGAACGGCTCGACCTCGATCTACGTCACCCACGACCAGGTCGAGGCCATGTCGCTCGCCGACCGTATCGTGGTGATGAACGAGGGCATCCTGCAGCAGGTCGGTACCCCCACCGATGTCTACCTCTACCCGGCCAACCTGTTCGTCGCCCAGTTCATCGGTTCACCGGTGATGAACATCGCTGCGACCCGCGTCTCCGGCAATGACGACGAGGCCCGTGTCTCGCTCGATGGCGCCAGTTTCGACCTGCCGCGCGTGCTGCTCGGGATGCTCGAGCAGAAGAAGGCCGGCCAGGACCTGTCGCTCGGCATCCGCCCTGAAGGCGTCCTCGTCTCCCGCGACGAGCGTCCGGGCTATCGTCCCGCCGAGGCCCACATCATCCAGCCCTTCGGCGGCTTCGATATCGTCGACCTGAAATTCGGCGAAAAGACCCTGCGCGCCCGCACCACCTCGGGTTTCGTCGACAAGGTCGGCACCCGCGTCTTCGCTCGTCTCGATCCGTCGCAGGCGCACTTCTTCGACAGCAAGTCGGGCGCCTCGCTCGGCATAAGGCTCGGGAACTAGTCTATGGCCCGTATCCGCCTCGAAAACATCTCGAAGAGCTTCGGCCAGCACACCGCCGTCGAGGACCTCGACATCGACGTCGCCGATGGCGAGTTCTTCGTCCTGCTCGGCCCCACCGGCGCCGGCAAGACCACGACGCTGCGCATGATCGCCGGGCTCGAAAAGCCCACGGCCGGCCGCATCCATATCAACGAGGCCGACGTCAGTGCGTGGGGTCCCGCCGAACGCGATGTGGCGCTGGTGCTGCAGCAATACTCGCTCTACCCCCGGCTCACCGTCCGCGAGAACCTGAGCTTTCCGCTCCGCTCCCGCGTCCGCAAGATGAGCGAGGCCGATATCGAAAAGCGCCTCGACTACGCCAGCAAGACCCTCCGCATCACTCACCTCCTCGACCGCAAGACCGACCGGCTGTCGGGTGGCGAGATGCAGCGCGTCTCCATCGGTCGCGCCATCGTCCGCGAACCGCAGGTCTTCCTGATGGACGAGCCGCTGTCCGCCCTCGACGCCAAGCTGCGCGAGGCGCTGCGCTCCGAGCTCAAGGACCTGCAGATGCGGCTCGGCGCCACCTTCATCTTCGTCACGCACGACCAGGTCGAGGCGATGACCATGGGCGACCGCATCGCGGTGATGAACAAGGGCCGGATCGCCCAGGTCGGCCGCCCGCAGGACGTCTACTCCAACCCGCGCAACACCTTCGTCGCCGGTTTCGTCGGCTCCCCTGCCATCAACCTCCTGCCGGGCCGCATCGTCGGCAACGGCGCCGTCATGGCCCCGAGCTTCCAGTTGCCGCTGGCTGGTCCCTCGGCAAGCGAGGGCGCCTACACCTTCGGCATCCGCCCCGAGGACGTGTCCGTTGAGAGCGGCGCTCCCGTCGAAGCCCGCGTCCACGACATCGAGAACCACGGCATCGAAAAGATCGTCACACTGCGCGTCGGCGAACACCTGCTCCGCGCCGCCATCCCGGCCCGCACCAACGTCGTCATCGAGGACCAGATCCGCTTCGGCTGGAACCCAAACAAAGTCATGCTCTTCGACGCTCAAACCGGAGTGAACCTGCGCCACAAGGCTGCATGAAATGGGACGCTGGGCGCGCCGGTGGTCCTCCACTGTGGCGAAGCCACGGGGGAGGGGCTTCGAACCGGCCGAAGGCAAAATCGCTCCAGTGGAGCGATTTTAGGTGAGAAGGCCTTGAGAGCTATGCTCGAAAGGCCCAGCCGAAGCTTGGTGGAGGGGGCGCGAACGCGCTCAACGCCTGAAGAAGATTTGACCGAAAACTACCCTTCAGGGAGGAGGGAGACCATGCCCGAACACACCAACACCTACCCGAAACTTCACAACGCCACCTGGCCCGGTGTCGTCGGCAAGGGCGCCCCGGACTCCGAGCCGATCATCCCGCTCGACACCCTCCTGAACCTGACCTCAAAAGCGGAATATGAGGGCCAGAGGTTCGACGGCGTCGATCTCTGGCTCGCCGACCCGCACATCTCGATCGACAGCTCCAAGGACGACATCAAGCGAGTCTCCGATCACATCGCCAGCTTCGGCCTCAAGGTGGGCAGCTTCGTTGCGCCCATTTGGGGCGGCGCCGGCGGTGGTTCCGCCATGGGCGACGCCGATGACGTGAAGCGCTTCCTCACCCAGGTCGAAAAAGCCTGCCAGATCGGCCAGTGGATGCGCGAAATCGGCATCCGCCCCACCGGCGGCGTCCGCGTCGACAGCTCCACCGGCGTCGAAGCCTGGGACACTGACCCGGCGGGCAACACGGCGAAAATCGCCAACACCTTCCGCGAAGCCGGCAAGATCGCCCAGAACTATGGCGAGTACATCGTCGCCGAAGGCGAGATCTGCTGGGGCGGCATGCACTCGTGGCGCGAGAACGTGAAGCTGCTCGAACTGGTCAACATGCCGGGCGTTGTCGGCTACCAGGCCGACATGGCGCACTCGATGCTGTTCGTGCTCGGCGCCAATGCCGAACAGGACCGCATCCTGCCGGTCGATTACCAGTGGAGCGACAAGGACGGCCTCGACGCCGCCTACCACAAGGTCGCCGACGCGCTGCGCCCCTGGACGCTCGATTTCCACGTCGCCCAGAACGACGGCACCACATTCGGTTCCGGCGACCACGAAAAGACCGGCCGCCACTGCCAGATCGACGACCCCAACGGCCGCCTCGATGTTGTGAAGCACGCCGGCTACTGGCTGCGCGACGACAAGGGCGAACTCACCAGGCGCATGCACCACATCTGCTGGGATGGCTGCATGTTCCCCAACGCCGTGATGCAGCAGCAGGCCACCTGGAACAAGATCCTCGGCGCCATGGTCAAGGTCCGCGACGCCCATGGCTGGAAGGAGTAACTGTAATGACCAAGCACCTCAACATCGGCATGGTCGGCTACGGCTTCATGGCCCGCGCCCACTCCAACGCCTGGGCCAACGTCGCCCACTTCTTCGAAACCGGCTACCGCCCCGTCCTCAAAGCCGCCGCCGCCCGCAATGACTCAAAGCTCCGCCGCTTCGCCGACATGTGGGGCTACGAAAGCGTCGAATCCGACTGGCGCCGGCTGATCGAACGCAAGGATATCGACGCGATCGACATCTGCGTGCCCAACGACCTCCACGCCGAGATCGCCATCGCGGCAGCGCAGGCTGGCAAGATGGTGCTCACCGAAAAGCCGCTGGCCCGTACCGCCGCCGAAGGCCAGCCTATGGTCGATGCCGTCGAAAAGGCCGGCGTCCCCAACATGGTCTGGTACAATTACCGCCGCGTCCCCGCCGTCATGCTGATCAAGCACATGGTGGAAGCGGGCAAGCTGGGGAAGATCTTCCACTACCGCGCCAAGTTCCTGCAGGACTGGACCATCTCGCCCGACGTGCCGCAGGGCGGCGCAGCCACCTGGCGCCTCGATGTCGAAGCCGCCGGCTCCGGCGTCACCGGCGACCTCCTCGCCCACTGCCTCGATACCGCCACCTGGATCAATGGCGGCATCTCCTCGCTCACCGCAATGACCGAGACCTTCATCAAGGAACGCACCCACGCCGACACCGGCAAGAAGCAGGCGGTCGGCATCGACGACGCCGCGGCCGTCCTCACCCGCTTCGAGAACGGCTCGCTCGGCACCTTCGAATCCACCCGCTACGCCCGCGGCCACAAGGCCGGCTATACCCTCGAGATCAACGGCGAAAAGGGCTCGCTGAGCTGGGACCTGCACGACCTCAACCGCGTGCAGTATTTCGACCACGGCGTCGAAGGCGCCCAGCGCGGCTGGACCAACATCCTCGTCACCGACGGCGACCACCCCTACCTCGGCAAGTGGTGGGTCCCCGGCCTCATCATCGGCTACGAGCACAGCTTCACCCACCAGGCCGCCGACTTCCTCGAAGGCCTCAGAACCGGCCACCCGGCCGCCCCCACCTTCCGCGAAGCCCTCGGCACCAACAAGGTCTGCGACGCCATCCTGGCGTCGGGCAAATCCGGCGCGTGGGTCAATCTCTAGGGGCAAAGCGGGGCAGGGTGCCCGCCACAACGTCTCCTCCCCCTTGGCGGGGGAGGGTAGCACAGCTTGCGAGCGCAGCGAGTTAGCGCCGCTAGGGAGAGGGGGACATCGTCGCCCCAAGGCAAGGCGCCTCAAAGCGCGCTGCGGCATCAAGGGACCATCACATGAAACTCGGCTTCAACCTCCTCCTCTGGTCCACCTACATCACCGACGACCACTGGCCCATCATCGAGCGCCTCAAGGCGACCGGCTATGACGGCGTCGAAATCCCGCTTTTCGAGGGCAGCGTCGCGCACTACGAAGCCCTCGGCAAACGCCTGAAGGCCGCGGGCCTTGCCGCTACCGGCATCGGCGTCATGCCCGGCGCCGGCAAGCACGCGCTCTCGGCCGATCCGGCCGAACGCGCCGGCGCGCTCTCACACATGAAGTGGCTGATCGATTGCACCGCGGCGCTCGGCGGCGACATCTGCGCTGGCCCGTTCCACCAGCCGCTCGGCGAGTTCACCGGCCGCGGCCCGACCGCCGACGAGATCGCGCACTGCGTCGAGGTCCACCAGCAGGCCGCCGCCTACGCCGCGCTGCTTGGCATCACTCTCAGCGTCGAACCGCTCAACCGCTTCGAGTGCTACTTCCTCAACTCGGCCCGCCAGGCCGCGGACCTGGTGAAACAGGTCGGTGCGCCGAACTACGGCTACCTCTACGACACCTTCCACTTCAACATCGAGGAAAACTCGCTCACCGCGGTGATCCCGGAGACGATCGCCCAGATCAGCCACGTCCACATTTCCGAGAACAATCGCGGCGTCCCCGGCGCCGGCCACATCGACTTCCAGTCGGTATTCACTGCGCTGAAGAAAGCCGGCTGGAACGGCTGGATGACCATCGAAAGCTTCGGCTCCGCCCTCCCCGACCTCGCCGCCGCCACCAAGATCTGGCGCCCCCTCTTCGCCCGCGAGGAAGACGTCTACGAGAAGGGCTACAAGCTCATGCGCGAGGGCTGGGACCGGGCTGACTTGGGTCTCTGACCTGTTCACACCCGCAACGTGTCATCCCTGCGAAAGCAGGGAGGTGGAGTCACGGTTGAAGTGCAACACGGTTGATGATGTCTGAGAAGACCTCGGTGGGGGTTC
>CAMDAL010000234.1 GCA_945888565.1 Devosia equisanguinis
GAGATCGAGCACCAGCCGCTCCGGCGCTTCAAGGCTCTCCTTGATGCGCACCAGGAACGTCACCGCTTCCTTGCCGTCGACCACGCGGTGGTCATAGCTCAGCGCCAGGTACATCATCGGGCGGACGACGATCTGGCCCTCGACCACCACCGGCCGCTCCTGGATCTTGTGCATGCCGAGGATGCCCGACTGCGGGGCGTTGAGGATCGGCGTCGACATCAGCGAGCCGTAGACGCCGCCATTGGTGATGGTGAAGGTGCCGCCCTGCATGTCGGCCATCGAGAGGCCGCCGTCGCGGGCGAGCTTGCCCAGCCGGCCGATTTCCTTCTCGATCTGGGCGATCGACATCTGGTCGGCATCGCGTACCACCGGCACCACGAGGCCCTTCTCGGTGCCCACCGCGATGCCCATGTGGGCGTAGTTCTTGTAGACGAGGTCGTCACCATCGATCTCGGCATTGACCGACGGGATTTCCTTCAGCGCATGGGTCACGGCCTTGGTGAAAAAGCCCATGAAGCCGAGCTTCACGCCGTGCTTTTTCTCGAACACTTCCTTGTAGCGGTTGCGCAGGTCCATCACCGGCTTCAAGTCCACCTCGTTGAAGGTGGTGAGCATGGCGGCAGTGTTCTGGGCTTCCTTCAGCCGGCGCGCGATGGTCTGGCGCAGGCGGGTCATCTTCACGCGCTCTTCGCGGACATCGTCGGCGGCGGCGACCGGGGAGCGCGGGGCGGCGGGAGCAGCAGGAACCGGAGCGGGCTCGGCGGCCTTGGCAACCGGGGCAGGTGCCGGTGCGGCAGGCGCTGCTGCCGGAGCGGCGGCGACGGGCGCAGGGGCGGCAACCGGAGCCGGCTTCGGCTGCGGCACCGGCGCGGCGGCCGAACCACTCATCGCGGACGGCATCTGCACCACGGTGCCGGAAATGGTGGCGGCCGGCTTCGCGGCTGCGGCGAGCGCGTCTTCCTTGAGGATCTGGCCACGACGGCCCGAACCGTTGATATCGGCCTCGTTCAGGCCGTTCTCGGCGATGATCTTCTGCGCCGACGGCGCGGGCGGCACGGCAGCGGGACGTGGCGCCGGCTCGGCAGCGACAGCCGCAGGCTGCGGCGCGGCGGCAGGCTTGGGCGCTTCGGCGGCGGCAGCAGGGGCCGCGGCGGCAGCCTGCGCCCCGGCAGCGGCGATGGCGCCGATCAGCGCGCCGACATTGACCGTGTCGCCCGGGTTCGCGGCAATGGTCTCGAGCACGCCGGCCGACGGGGCGGGCACTTCGATCGTTACCTTGTCGGTCTCGAGCTCCACGATCGGCTCGTCGGCGGCGACGGTGTCGCCGACCTTCTTGAACCACTGGCCGATCGTCGCCTCGGTGACGCTCTCGCCCAGCGTGGGCACCCGGATTTCAGTCGCCATTGTCTGTTTGGTCCTTCGTTGCCGCTTCTGAAGCGGGACCACCGGCCCCGCGACTAATTCTTTGATCTTTTATCTTACTTCGCGAACGCTTCGTCGAGGAAGCTCTGCAGTTCGTGCAGATGCTTGCGCATCAGGCCGGTTGCCGTGGCCGCCGAGGCCGGACGGCCGACATAGTGCGGACGGTCGCCAGGACGGCCCATCTGGTCGAGCACCCATTCCACGTAGGGCTGGATGAACGCCCAGGCGCCCATGTTCTTGGGCTCTTCCTGGCACCAGAACACCTCGGCGTTCGGGAAGCGGTTGAGCTCGTCGAGCAGCGCCTTGGCCGGGAACGGATAGAGCTGTTCGACGCGCAGCAGGTAGACATCGTTGATGCCGCGCTTCTCGCGATCCTCGAGCAGGTCGTAGTAGACCTTGCCGGTGCAGAGCACGACGCGGCGGATTTCGGCATCCGGTGCCAGCTTGATCGCCGTCTTCGGCAGGCCGGGGGCCTCGGCATCGTCCCAGAGCAGGCGATGGAAGGTCGAATCCGGACCCAGCTCCATCAGCCCCGAGACGGCCTTCTTGTGGCGCAGCAGCGACTTGGGGGTCATCAGGATCAGCGGCTTGCGGAAGCCGCGCTTAAGCTGACGGCGGAGGATGTGGTAGTAGTTCGCCGGCGTCGAGCAGTTGGCGACCTGCATGTTGTCCTCGGCGCAGCTCTGCAGGTAGCGCTCGAGACGGGCCGACGAATGCTCCGGCCCCTGGCCTTCATAGCCATGCGGCAGCAGCATCACGAGGCCGCTCATGCGGAACCACTTGCGCTCCCCCGACGAGATGAACTGGTCGATCACCACCTGCGCGCCGTTGGCGAAGTCGCCGAACTGCGCTTCCCACAGGGTGAGCGTGTTCGGTTCGGCCAGCGAGTAGCCGTATTCGAAGCCGAGCACCGCCTCTTCGGAGAGCATCGAATTGATGACCTCGCAGCGCGCCTGGTTCTCGGAGATGTTGTTGAGCGGCGTGAAGGTCTCGCCATCACGTTCCTGGTCGTTCAGCACCGAGTGGCGCTGGCTGAAGGTGCCGCGCTCGACGTCCTGGCCGGAAAGGCGCACCGGGTGCCCCTCGTCGAGCAGGGTGCCGAACGCCAGCGCTTCGGCCGTCGCCCAGTCGATGCCCTCGCCCGATTCGATGGCCGCGAGGCGATTGTCCATGAAGCGCTTGACCGTGCGGTGCACGTTGAAGCCCTGCGGCACATAGGCGAGCTTCTGGCCGATGCGGACCAGGTCCTCGACCGGCATGCCGGTTTCGCCACGGCGCGGACCTTCGGCGTCGGCGCGCTTCATGTCCTTCCACACGCCGTCGAGCCAGTCGGTCTTGTTGGGGCGGAAATCCTGCCCGGCCTCGAATTCCTTCTCGAGGTTGGCGCGCCACTCGGCCTTCATCTTGTCGACCTCTTCGGACGACACCAGGCCCTCTTCGACGAGGCGGCGCGAGTAGATATCGAGCGTCGTCTCGTGCGCGCGGATCTTCGAATACATCAGCGGCTGGGTGAAGCTCGGCTCGTCGCCTTCGTTGTGGCCGAAGCGACGGTAGCAGAACATGTCGATCACCACCGGCTTGCCGAAGCGCTGCCGGTACTCGACCGCCACCTTGGTGACGTAGACAACGGCTTCCGGATCGTCGCCGTTCACATGGAACACCGGCGCCTCGATCATCTTCGCCACATCGGTGGGGTACGGCGAGGAGCGCGAATACATCGGCGCCGTGGTGAAGCCGATCTGGTTGTTGATGACGAAGTGGATCGACCCACCGGTACGGTGCCCCTTGAGGCCCGAGAGCCCCAGGCACTCCGCGATGACGCCCTGGCCGGCAAACGCCGCATCGCCGTGCAGCAGTAGCGGCAGCACGACGGAACGGTCGGTCTGGCGGGTATCGGGAATGAACTTGCCGTTGACGGCCGAGCGCTGGTCCTGCTTGGCGCGGGCCTTGCCCAGCACCACCGGATCGACAATCTCGAGGTGCGAGGGGTTGGCGGTCAGCGACAGGTGCACGGTGTGCCCGTCGAACTCACGGTCGGCCGAGGCGCCGAGGTGGTACTTCACGTCGCCCGAACCCTCGACTTCGTCGGGGTAGAAGGCGCCGCCCTTGAACTCATGGAACAGCGCGCGGTGCGGCTTGGCCAGCACCTGCGTCAGCACGTTGAGCCGGCCGCGATGCGCCATGCCCAAGACGATATCCTTGACGCCCAGCGCGCCGCCGCGCTTGACGATCTGCTCGAGCGCCGGGATCAGCGCCTCCGAGCCATCAAGGCCGAAGCGCTTGGTGCCGGTATACTTGACGTCGAGGAACTTCTCGAAGCCCTCGGCCTCGACCAGCTTGTTGAGGATCGCCTTCTTGCCCTCGGGCGTGAAGCTGATCGACTTGTCCGGGCCCTCGATGCGCTCCTGGATCCACTGCTTGGCCTCGGGATCGGAGATGTGCATGAACTCGACGCCGACCGTGGAGCAATAGGTCCGCTTCAGGATGTCGAGCATCTCGGGGATCGTCGCGTAGTCGAGCCCCAGCACGTGATCGATGAAGATCTTGCGGCTGTAGTCGGCCTCGGTGAAGCCGTAGCTCTTGGGATCGAGTTCGGGCGCCGGATCTTCCTGGCGCATGTGCAGCGGGTCGAGATCGGCATGCAGGTGGCCGCGCATGCGGTAGGCGCGGATCATCATGATGGCGCGGATGGAGTCGCGCGTCGCCTGCAGCACATCGACGGGGGTGGGGGCCGGGGTGCCTTCGGCCTTGGCCTTTTCGGCCAGGACCTTCTTGGTCTTGACCTCGATCTCGCCCCAGTTGCCGTCGAGCGCCGATACCAGGTCACCGTTCGCTGCCTGCGGCCAGTCGCGGCGCTGCCAGCTGGGGCCCTGAGCCGCCTGTTCGGCCTGCTCGGTCGTGTCCTCGAGCCGGGCGAAATAGCTGGCCCAGCTGGGATCGATCGAGTTCGGGTCCGCCTTGAAGCGGGCGTAGAGCCCTTCGATGTAATCGGCGTTGCCGCCATAGAGGAAAGAAGAGAGCAAGAACTGTTCGTTCTTATCTTGTCGGGTCATCTTCGTTTTCCACGGGGCGATTAACCCCGCCATCCTTCTCATCAAGCGTCCGGGAAAGGCTCGACCGGACAGTCCGCATGCGGGGGTTTCTTACCCGCTTAACCTTTGTTTGACGTTAAGGCGCGGAACGTTGTCCCGCGCCTTTTTCATCGGCGGGCCTCAGCCGTTGAGGACTTCCACCAGCGTCTGGCCGATCCTTGCAGGCGACTGCGACACCTTTATGCCCGCGCGTTCCATTGCGGCAATTTTATCCTCGGCGCCGCCCTTGCCGCCTGAAATCACCGCGCCCGCATGGCCCATGGTGCGGCCTTCCGGTGCGGTACGGCCAGCGATGAAGCCGGCCATCGGCTTCTTGCGGCCCTTCTTGGCTTCGTCGATCAGGAACTGTGCCGCGTCTTCCTCGGCCGAACCGCCGATCTCGCCGATCATGATGATCGACTTGGTCTCGTCGTCGGCGAGGAACATCTCGAGCATGTCGATGAACTCGGTGCCCTTGACCGGATCGCCGCCGATACCGACGGCGGTAGTCTGGCCGAGGCCGGCATTGGTGGTCTGGAACACTGCCTCATAGGTAAGTGTGCCGGAGCGGGAAACAATGCCCACCGAGCCGCGCTTGAAGATGTTGCCGGGCATGATGCCGATCTTGCACTCGCCGGCGGTCACGACGCCCGGGCAGTTCGGCCCGATGAGCCGCGAGTTGGACTTCTCGAGCGCTGCTTTCACCTTCACCATGTCGAGCACCGGCACGCCCTCGGTGATGCAGCAGATGAGCTCGATGCCTGCATCGATCGCCTCGAGGATGGCACCGGCCGCACCCGGAGGCGGCACGTAGATCACCGATGCATTGGCGCCGGTCTTGGCCTTGCCCTCGGCGACCGACGCGAAGATGGGGAGCTCGACATCGCCGATGCCCGGCACCTTGCCCAGCCAGTTGGTGCCGCCCTTCTTGGGATGCGTGCCGCCGACCATCCTGGTGCCGTGGTAGGCCAGCGCATACTGGGTATGCAGCGTCCCGGACTCGCCCGTGAGCCCCTGCACCAGGATCTTGGTGTCGTTGTTGACGAGAATGGACATGGGAGGCTCCGGTTTGAACTAGGACTGCCGCACGAGGCGGCTGGAGGAAGTGTGGGTGGTGAGGCGGATGGCGTGCATGGTCAGTTCCCCGCGCCTTCGGTGCCGGGGATCGCGGTGGGGTTGGGCACCGCCGTGTTGAGCTGCAGCACCACGCCCGAAAAGCCGTACTGCGTGCGGTACTGGCTCTCTTCGGGCACGTAGGTGAGGTAGATGTCCATCACGCCGGGGAACTTTTGCGGCGCGTTCCATTGCCAGCTCGCGACATCCTGGTCGACCTGGTAGGCGGTCGGCTTCACGCCGGTCAGCGCCGTCACCGCCTCGGGATCGGGCTGGGTGGCGGCATCGAAGCCGTAGAGGTAGCAGCCGAGGATGTTCTCGCGCGCCGGGCCGTAGCCGATCAGCGCGTCCGAGACGATGAGGTAGTGCATCACCTCGCCGATCAGCTTCTGGTAGACGGCGGAATCGAACTCGCCGTTATTGGCCCGGATGTCGACCGCCGCCTGGTTGGAAAAGCCGATGATCGAGCCGAGTTCCGGGTGGGCGTTGTCGGCAACCGTGACCCAGCCCGCCGCCTCGGCCGCCGCCTTGTTGTCGGCGAGGCTGGTGCGGGCAGTTGTGCACGCATCGGTGAACTGGCTGACCAACGCGACGTCATAGGCCGACGGCGCCGCAAGCGCGGGCAGCGCGAGCAGCGCAAGCAGGCCGAGGGCGCTAGAGTACCGCATCGGCGACCACATCGAGCAGGAACAGCAGGCCATCCGGGTTGGTGCGCGGAATGACGGTGACGATCACCTTGTTGTCGGTGCTGAACCACACCGACTGCACATCGCCGCCGCTCGTCGCCACCAGCCCGTCGGCCTTGCCGAAATCGGCCACCGGCAGAGGCCGCTGCGGATCGATGACCGACACCGAACAATGCGACACCCGGCTGCCGTTCGACACTTCCGACGTCAGCCGCAGGTACAGCGGCCCGACGCCATCGAAGGCAGTCTGGGCATAGAGCGTGTCCGGCGGATCCCCGATCGAATCGGCGCCGGAAGGCTGGCTTTTCTGCCAGCCGCCAGTGGTTGGAACGGCCTTG
>CAMDAL010000235.1 GCA_945888565.1 Devosia equisanguinis
GCGTCAGCGCCGGGGCCTTGCCGCCGACGCCGCCACCGGGGTTGCCGGTGAGTTCGGTACCCCTGTCGATCGCCCCGAGCAGGTTGCGCGGCGAGTGGCATGCCACGCAGTGGGCAGGCCCATAGACGAGGTAGCGTCCACGGTTCCACTTTTCCGAATGCGCCGGGTCGGCCTCGTAGCGGGCGGGCGCGAAGAACAGGTTCTTCCACCCTGCCAGAGCAAGACGAATGTTGAACGGGAAGCCGACTTCGTGCGGCTTCGACGGCGTCGGATCGGCCGGCACGGCCATCAGCGCCGCATAGAGATCGGCGATCTCCTGGTCGCTCATCAGGGTGTAGTTCTCGTAGGGGAAAGCCGGGTAGAGATGGCCCTCCGGCCCCTCCCCGTCGCTCATGGCCTGCGAGAACTGCGCCAGCGTCCACTTGCCGATGCCGGCGTCCGGATGCGGCGTGATGTTGGGGGCGTGGAAGGTGCCGAACGGGCTGGTCAGGCCGGGGCCACCCGGCCCGCCCGACAGCATGCCGCCACCGCTGCTGCCATCGGTATGGCAGGCGATGCAGCCCCCGAGCCGCAACAGGTAGGCGCCACGCGTCGCATCACCCACCAGCGTCAGGTCGCGGGGCGGACCGTTGACCGGGCGGAGGAAAAACACCGCCACCCCGATACCGAGCACGACAACGATCAACCCCAACCACTGCCATTTCCGCATCATCGACTCCCTGCCGGAAAAACCAAGAAGCATCAGCAAGCCAGCCGATGCGCAATTGACGTGCGCGTGAGCGTCAGGCGCTCGCCAGCGCCGCGTCGACCTCGGGCCGCGTTGGTGGCACGCAGCCGACATGCTGGCAGTTGAGGCCCGCCACCACCGCGCCGAAGCGCAGCATCTCGCCGAGCGCCTCGTCGCCGAGCGTCGACAGCATCGCCGGCCGTAGCGCGCCACGCTCGTTGAGCCACGTCAGCACGCCAGCCATCAGGCTGTCGCCGGCGCCCACCGTGTCGCCGAACGGCACGGCGGGGAAAATCTCGGCCTTTGCCGATCCCGCCCGCGTGAAGGCCCGGCTGCCCTCGTCGCCAAAGGTCACGATCACCAGCCCCATGTTGGGCCGGCGCAGGAACTCGTCGACGTATTTCGCCACGATCGCCTCGGTCTCTTCGGCCGAAAAGTCGCTCGCCTTCACCGCCCTGTTGCGCTCCAGAGCCCCGAGATCCTCGATCGACACCTTCACGAGGTTGACGATGTCGAGAAACTCGCCGAGCCGCGCCTTGTAGCCGGCAAAGTCCGGCACCAGCGACGGACGCACGTTGGGGTCCATCGACAGCGTCGCGCCACGCGAGGCGGCCTCGCGTGCCACCGCCATCCAGGCCTCGGCATCCACCGGATCGATCGGGCAGAACCCGCCGACCTGGAACACTTCCAGCGTCTCTGGCAGCGCCGCGATCATGCCTTCGCGGCTGAAAGCCCGATCGGCGTTGCGGTAAAAGCCGTACTGCGCGCTCTTTTTCTCGTCGAACGTCACCACCGCCAGCGTCGTGTACGCTGCGACCCGCTCGCTCAGCAGCGGGTTCACCCCCGCCGCCGCCAGTGGCCCGAGCAGGTAGGTGCCGAGCCCGTCGGCGCTGATCGGGCACATGAACCCCGTCTCGTTGCCGAGCTTGCTCAGCGCGATTGCGCAGTTATACGGCGAGCCGCCCTGATGCGCGACGAGGCGGATAACGCCATCGCTGCCCACCGGCTCGGAAATGAGGTCGATCAGGCTTTCGCCACCCACCACGAACATGCCCGTCTCCCTCGCAGCTTTGCATCTGGCAAACCGTTACAATGCCGCAACGAGCGCCCGCAAGCCGATCCAGTTGCATCGCGCCCGCTCTCCTGCTGATAGTGCGCCAACACATGGAGGAGCATAGAAGTGACGACGAACGGAAACACCCTGCGCTGGGGCATCATCGGACCCGGCGCCATCGCCAAGGACTTCCGCCGCGGCGTCCTCGATTCGCAGTACGGCAAACTCGAGGCCATCGCCTCGCGCAATCCCGGCAAGGAATCGCTCAAGACCGATTTCCCCGAGGCCCGCATCCTCGATGGCTACCAGGCGCTGCTCGAGGACCCGAACGTCGATGCGGTCTATATCGCCACCCCGCATACCGGCCACGCCGAATGGGCCATCAAAGCCGCCGAGGCCGGCAAGCACGCGCTGGTGGAAAAGCCGATCGCGCTCAGCGCCTTCGAGACCGACGCCATCTTCCACGCCCACAAGAAGGCCGGCACCTTCTGCGGCGAGGCCTTCATGTATCGCCTGCACCCGCAGACCCAGAAGCTCTGGGAACTGCTCGCCGCCGGCACCATCGGTGAAATCCGCTTCATCGAGACGAGCTTCGGCTTCCAGATGCCGCGCTACATGCCCGAGCATCGGCTGTTCGACTCGGCCTTTGCCGGCGGCGGTATCCCTGATGTCGGCGGCTATGCCGCCTCGATGGCCCGTTTCATCGCCGGCGCCGCTGCGAAGAAGCCGTTCCTCGACCCGGTCAAGGTGATGGGCACCGCCACGATCAACGCCGGGGGCACCGACAACACCGCTGCCGCCGTGCTGCAGTTCGAAAACGGCATCACCGCGCAGATCAGTTGCGCCATCATGATCAACCTCGCCAACACCGCGCGCATCTACGGCAGCGAAGGCACCATCGAGGTCCCGAACTTCTGGTTCGCCAACGGCGACCGCACCGGCGGCCAGGGCAAGATCGACATCATCCGCAAGGATGGCAGCCGCGAGACCGTGGTGGCCGGCCAGTCCAAGCACCTTTACGCCTACGAAGCGGATGCCGTCGCCGAGGCCGTGTTCGCTGGCCGCCAGGAATTCACCGCGCCGGGCATGACCTGGGCCGACAGCCTTGGCAACGCCCGCGTGCTCGACAAGTGGCGTGCCGATGCCGGCATCGAATACGTGGTCGAAAAGTCGTCGCACCGCGTCAACACGCTCTCCGGTCGCCCGCTGAAGACCGACGGCACCGTGATCCCGAAGCGCGCGATCCCCGGCCTCGGCAAGCCGGCATCCGCCGTCGCCCTCGGCTTCGAGGATTTCCGCACGTTCGCTTCGGGCGCCATCCTGCTCGATGCATTCTTCGAACGCGGCGGCAACCTGTTCGACACCGGCTTCATCTACGCCGGCGGCTTCACCGAGAAGCTGTTTGGCGAGTGGCACACCTCGCGCGGTACCCGCGAACAGTCGGTACTGATCGCCAAGGGCGCGCATAGCCCGCTCTGCTACCCCGACGTCATCGGCAAGCAGCTCGAAGTGTCGCTCAACCGCCTCCAGACCGACTATGTCGATCTCTACTTCATGCACCGCGACAATCTCGACGTGCCGGTCGGCGAGTTCGTCGATGCCATGGACGCCGAGGTGAAGAAGGGCCGCATCCGCGGCCCGTTCGGCGGCTCCAACTGGACGCAGGCGCGCTTCGACGAAGCCATCGCCTACGCCGACAAGCACGGCAAGCAGCGGCCGGGCGCGCTCAGCAACAACTTCGCCCTCGCCGAAATGCTGAAGCCGCTCTGGGCCGGTTGCGTCACGTCCTCGACGCCCGACTTCAAGCAGTGGCTGATCGACCGGCAGATCCCGAACTTCTCGTGGTCGAGCCAGGCCCGAGGCTTCTTCACCGACCGCGCTGGCCCCGACAAGCTCGGCAACACCGAGCTGGTCGAGACCTGGTACAACGATCAGAACTTCGGCCGCCGCGACAGGGCGATCGAGCTCGCCAACCAGCTCGGCAAGAGCCCGATCCACATCGCGCTGGCCTATGTCCTCACCCAGTCCTTCCCGTCGATCCCGCTGATCGGGCCGCGTACGCTGCACGAACTCGACGACAGCCTCCAGGCTTTCGACATCAAGCTCACGCCCGAACAGGTGAAGTGGCTGGAGGGCTGATGACCCAACGGGAGGCGGGGTGGTAGTCGCACCGCCTTCATCCGTCCCCTCCGCCGTGCCATACTTCTGTCCGCACCCAAGGAGGAAACCATGTCGCAGCTTCCGGGCCTCGTGGCCTATATCTCGCCGTCCGACGCCGTAGCCGCGGCAGAGTTCTACAAGACGGCCTTCCTCGCCACCGACATCACCCCGATGATGGCCGATGACGGCAAGCGCTACATGCACTGCTCGTTCGTGGTGAATGGCGGCCTCGTCTATATGAGCGATTCCTTCCCCGAATACGGCGCGCCCTGGGTGCAGCCGCAGGGCTTCAATCTGCATCTGAACGTCGATGACGCTCAGCAATGGTGGGATCGGGCCATCGGCGCCGGCTGCGTGGCCACCATGCCGCTCGAGAAGCAGTTCTGGGGCGATATCTACGGCCAGTTGCAGGACCCCTATGGCATCACTTGGGCCATCGGGCAGGCGACTGCCGAGAGCATGGCGTGATCGCCCCACCAGCCGTTCTCCGTTGACGCCCCCACCGGGACGTGTTGCGATCCCGCTCTGAACATGAGATCAGCCGCGCCCAAGACGCGGGGGACGTATCGGGGGGACATCAGGTGCAACTGCTTGCCGGCTACATCCGGTCCGTCAGCGCCATCAACCGCTGGGTGGGGCTGACGCTCTCCTGGCTGGCGCTAGCGGTCGTTCTGGTCTGCTTCACCGTCGTGGTGCAGCGCTACTTCCTGCACGCCACCCAGTTGTGGATGCAGGATCTCTATGTGTGGCTGAGTGGCGCCATGTTCACCGGCGTCGCCGGGTTCGCGCTGCTGCGCAACGACCATGTGCGGGTCGATATCTTCTACGGCCGCTGGTCGGTGCGCGGCAAGGCGATCGCCGACCTCGTCGGGGTCGTACTGTTCCTGCTGCCCTTCGTCGTGGTCGTCGCCCTCTACGCCATGCCCTTCGTCCAGCGCTCCTGGCGGATCTACGAGGGCTCGGCGAACGTCGGCGGCATGCCGGGTCTTTTCATCCTCAAGAGCTTCATCCTCGTGTTCTGCGTCCTCGTCGGGCTACAGGGCATCGCCTGGGTCTGCCGCTCCATCCTCGTTCTCGCCGACCGTGAAGACCTGCTGCCCGAGACGCTTCGCTACCGGACGGAGACCGCGGAATGACGCAGCAGCTCCTCGGCGAAATCCTCGCCGGCACCATGTTCCTCGGCGTCATCGGCGTGCTGCTGCTCGGCTTCCCGGTGGCGTTCTCGCTCGCCGGCACCGCGCTGCTGTTCGGCGTTGCCGGCATGGCCCTCGGCGTGTTCGACCCCTCGAACTTCGGCTCGCTCGCTAACCGCTATATCGGCACCATGACCAACGAGGTGCTGGTCGCCGTACCGCTCTTCATCTTCATGGGGGTGATGCTCGAGCGGACCGGTATCGCCGAGGCGCTGCTCACCACCATGGGGAAGTTGTTCGGCAACCTGCGCGGCGGCCTCGGCATCTCGGTGGTGCTGGTCGGCGCCCTGCTTGCGGCCTCGACCGGCGTCGTCGGCGCAACCGTCGTGACCATGGGCCTCATCTCGCTGCCCGCCATGCTGCGCGCCGGGTACGACCCGAAGCTCGCCTCGGGCGTCATCGCGGCTTCCGGCACACTCGGGCAGATCATTCCGCCCTCCACCGTGCTGATCTTCATGGGCGACATGCTGAGCGGCATCAACGCCCAGGTGCAGATGGAGAAGGGCAACTTCGCGCCCGAGCCGGTCTCGGTCGGCGCGCTGTTCGCCGGCGCCTTCCTGCCCGGCCTGCTGCTGGTCGGGCTCTATATCGGCTGGATGATCTTCAAGGCGATTACCGACCCGAAATCCTGCCCGGCCACCCCGGTGCCGGAAGACGAGAAGCAGCACCTGATGCGCGAGGTGCTCGTCGCCCTGGTGCCGGCTCTCGCCCTCATCATCGCCGTACTCGGCTCCATCCTCGTCGGCATCGCCACACCCACCGAAGCCGCTTCGGTCGGCTCGGTCGGTGCCATCGTGCTAGCGCTGTTCAAGCGTCGGTTCAGCTTGAAGGTGCTGAAGGAAACGGTCATTTCCACCGCCACCATCACCTCGATGGTCTTCATCATCCTGATGGGCGCAGCCGTCTTCTCCATCGTGTTCCGGTTGATGGGCGGCGACAACCTGGTGCACGAGTTCCTGTCGGCCATGCCGGGCGGCGCCATCGGTGCGACCATCGTCGTCATGCTGATCATGTTCGTGCTGGGCTTCATCCTCGACACGTTCGAGATCGTCTTCATCGTCATCCCGATCACTGCCCCGGTGCTGCTGGCGCTCGGCGTCGATCCGATCTGGCTGGGCGTGGCGGTGGGGGTGAACCTGCAGACCAGCTTCCTCACGCCCCCCTTCGGCTTTGCCCTGTTCTACCTGCGCGGGGTGGCACCGCCCCGTGTGACTACCGGCATGATCTACAAGGGCGTAATCCCCTTCGTGGGGCTGCAGATCGTCGCCATCGCTATCCTGATGCTGTTCCCGCAGATCGCCACCTGGCTGCCCCGCCTCATCTACTGATCAGGTCCCGGATGTGAAAAGGCCCCTGCGCAGTGCCGGGGCCTTTCCTTTTCGGGCAGAACCCTGCGGTCAGCTGTACTTGATGTACTTCTCGCGGGCCGCCAGGTACGGCATGTCGGTCCCCTCGGTGCGCGTGCGCAGCAGGTTGAACGCCG
>CAMDAL010000236.1 GCA_945888565.1 Devosia equisanguinis
GGTATCGGCGTTGCAGGCGAAGCCGATGCGAACGGGCTTGTCGAGGGCGTACAGGGTCATTTGCCGATCCAGACGGTCTTGGCGTTGGTGAATTCGTGGATGCCGACCTTGCCGAGTTCGCGCCCGTAGCCGGAGGCCTTGATGCCGCCGAAGGAGATGTGGGCGTCGGAGCGGACCATGTCGTTGATAAACACGGCGCCAGCTTCGACGGCGATTTCCATGCGGTGGGCGCGGTCCTCGTCTGCCGTCCAGACGGCGGCGGCGAGGCCGAACTCGGTGCCGTTGGCGATGCGCAGCGCGTCGGCTTCGTCAGCGAAGGGGATCACCGGGGCGACGGGGCCGAACAGCTCCTCGCGGGCGGCGACGTTGTCGTCGGCGACGTCGGTGAGGATCACCGGGGCGAAGAAGAAGCCGGGGCCATCGACGGTGCCGCCGGTCAGCGCAGCCTTCGCGCCGCCCGCGAGGGCGCGGTCGAGTTGCGACTGGAGGCCGGAGCGGAGATCGGCGCGGGCGAGGGGGCCGAGATTGTGCTTTTCATCGAGTGGATCGCCCCAGGTGGCTTTGCGCATGCCTTCGACGAAGGCTTCGGTGAAGCGGGGCGCGATGGATTTTTCCACGAGGAAGCGCTTGGCGCAGACGCAGCTCTGGCCGGAATTGTTGAGGCGGGCGGCGATGGCTGTCTTTACGGCCGCGTCGAAATCGGCGTCGGCGAAGATGATGAAGGGGTCGGAGCCGCCGAGTTCGAGCACGGCCTTCTTGCCGACGCTGCCGGCGGTGGCGGCGACGCTGCGGCCGGCGCGGACGGAGCCGGTGACGGTGACCGAGCGGATGCGCTCGTCGGCGATGATTTTTGCGGCGGTCGGGTGATCGACGCGCAGGTTGACCACGGTGCCGTCGGGCATGCCGGCCTCGCGGAATACCGCCTCGATGGCGTCGGCGCAGGCGGGGACGTTCTCGGCGTGCTTCACCACGGTGGTGTTGCCGGCGAGGAAGGCCGGGGCGAAGAAGCGGATGACCTGCCAGAACGGGAAGTTCCAGGGCATGACGGCGAAGATCGGGCCGAGGCCCTCGTAGCGGATGCGGCTGGCTTTCGCGGGGCTCGGCACGGTCATCGGCTCGAGCCACTGGGGGCCAAGGTCGGCGGTGGTGCGGCAGGTGGCAGCGCACTTTTTGATCTCGCCGCGTGCTTCGTTGATGGGCTTGCCCATCTCGAGCGTCATCAGGCGGGCGTAGTCCTCGACATGGGCGTCGAGGCGGTCGGCGAGGGCGCGCAGCAGGTTGGCGCGCTCGGCGATGGTCATGGCGCGCAGCTTCGCCCACGCGCTCCAACTCCTGATGAGACCGGCTTCGACTTCGGTGTCGGAATGCAACGCGAAGCTGCCGAAGAGTTCGCCGGTGGCCGGGTTGAGCGAGCGATATAGAGGCGCGTTCATTCAGGGATTCCTCAGTGGAGCGGCGGCATTCAGCAGCCGCTTGAGCGTGCCGCCGAGGATCGGTTCGAGATCCCCGGGTTTTATGAAACGGCAGTGGAGACGCACGATCTCCAGAGCCTGTTTGTAGGTCAATGCCCGGCTGAGCGCGGGAAAGTCGGAGCCCCAGCATAGACGCGTTCCGAAGGCCTCGTAGAGCCCCTCGGCGATCCACATGGCGGATGGGTGCGGATAGTCCCAGCCGTTCTCGAGGCCGACCGCGTAGTGGAAGCCGCTCAGCTTGATGTGAACGTTGGGGTACTTTGCCAGCGCTGCAATCGCGTCCAGGTCGCTGCGCGGCGAGGTCGCGCTGATGCCGCCCATGTGGTGGAGCAGCACGACGAGCTTGGGGTTCGCGGCGACGACTTCGGCGAGGGCAGGGGCCCAGGCCGGGCCCATGGCGATCGACGCGATGAGCTTGAGCTCGTCGGCCACCCGGAAGAAGATCTGGCCCTCTTCGGTGCCGAACCAGCCGTCGGGTTCGCCCACATAGTGGGTGAAGCCCTTGATCGGCAGGTTTGCTGCCGCATGGGCGAGACGAACCGGTGCGCCGGGGGTGTGGTACTCGGGCGACCAGCTGCAATCGATATCGGCGAACTGGTGCAGGCGAGTGGGATAGCGGCGGACGGCCGCTGCCCCGTACTCGTTGTTGGCCGGGTTCTTCTCGATGCGGGCCGAGACGATGACAGCCTCGGCCACGCCGTTCTGGTCCATTTCGTGGATCAGGTGTTCGACCGAGCCCTTGGTGGCCTCGTCGGGCACTTCGGGGTCGTAGGGCCAGCGGGCCCAGGCGTGGGTGTGGCTGTCGAGGATCATCTCAGCGGAACGCCACCGAGCCGTCGGTCTTGAGGTTGGTCTCGCCGACCTTCGCGATGACGGAGATAGTCTTGAGGCCCTCGTGGTCGAGTTCGACGCCGAGGCCGGGGGTCTCGTTGGGCAGCCAGTGGCCGTTGATGACGGGCACGATGGCCTTCACCGCCTTGGTCCACGGGGCACTGTCCTGCACCATGTGCTCGGTCACTTCCCAGTTCGGGATGGCGAAGCCGAGCTGTACCTGCGCGGCCGTCGCGACCGGGCCTGACGGCACGGCGTGCGGGATGATGCCCTGGTGGTGGGCTTCGGCCAGGGCGCAGATCTTGCGGGTGCCGGTGATGCCGCCGGCAATGCCGACATCGGGGCGGATGTGGTGGACACCGCCATGCTCGACGTACTCGCGGAACTCCCAGATGGTGGTGTTGCGCTCGCCGGCGGCCATCGGGACGCGCGACTTGGCGGCGACTTCGCCGAAGCTCAGGACGCTGTCGGGCGGAATGGGGTCTTCGACGAAGAGCGGGCGAAACGGCTCGAACTCGCGGATGGCGGCGATGGATTCGCCGAGCGCCATGTTGCGGTGGAGTTCGATGCCGATCTCGACATCCCAGCCGACGGTCTCGCGGATCAGAGCGATGCGCTCGACCATGTCCTTCACCTTGGCGCCGAAGGCCATCAGGTGGTGTTCGGGCTGGTAGACCATCACCTTGAGGGCGGTGTAGCCCTCATCGGCGGCCTTCTTGCACGCAGCGGCCACGTCCTCGGCGGTGCCGTAGGGGATCACCAGCATGGCGCGGACCTTGTCGCGGACGCGGCCGCCGAGCAGGTCCCAGACGGGCGCCTGATAGTGCTTGCCCTTGATGTCCCACAGGGCCTGGTCGATGGCGCTGAGTGCGCCGCCGATGGCCATGCCGCGCATCGAGTAGGCGCGATAGAGCGAGAGGGTGTGGTATTCGATGCGGAACGGGTCTTCGCCGATCAGGCGGCGGCCGAAGGACTCGGCGACGAGCGCAGTGGCGTCGGGGAAGCCAAAAAAGGTGGATTCGCCCACGCCCTTGAGGCCGGTATCCGTCGTGACTTCGACGAACATCCAGTTATGGGCGAGATAGGTATCGATACGCTCGATCTTCACTTTGCTTCCTCGGGATAGACGAATAGCGGTTCGCGGCGGGTCGCCGGGGGACTGATGAGCTCGAGCACGAGGCCCTTGAGCTTGTCTGAGGTGAAATAGACGAAGGCGCCACTGCCATCGCCGCCGAAGCCGCGAGCGGACTGGAGGCGGGTGAAGCCGGCGGCTTCGAGTTCGGCCACCGCCTGCGCGTGGTTTTCCAACACGTGGATGCCGATGTGGTTGAGGCCCTCGCCTGAGGTGGCGAGCTGGTCGGCGAAGAAGGACGGGCCGGTGGTCGGCTCGACCAGTTCGAACTGGACGCCGTCTTTCCAGGCGAGCGCGTGCTTCAGGCCGAAGCGGGCCGGGGCGCCCTTGTAGGTCATGTCCTTGAGGATTTCGGGGGTGTATTCCCACGCCGTCCAGGGGCCGATGCGGAGCACGTCCCACCACTGCTTCGTCGCCGCCTCGAGGTCGCGGACCACGAAGGCGATCTGCTTGGGGCCGAGCTTCTGGACGAGCAGCGGGATCGCTTCGAAGGCTGCGTCGGAGGTTCCGTCGGTCATCTGGCCTCTCCTTCAGGCGTTGGTGTTATTGAGCAAGCCGAGCTCAGCGTCGATCTCGTCCTGGTAGGCCGAGATGCGGCTATCCATGACCTCGTCCATGGTGACTGCACGGCCCGCGAGGCCGCTCTCGTAGACGGCGAGCACGGAGGCGACGGCGGTGAGGCCGCCCATTCCATCGACCTCGGGCGGGCGGCCCTCGGTGATGGCTTCGGCGAAGTCGTGGATCTCGATAGCAAGTAAGCCTGAATCGGTCTCGGCCCAGTCGAGCTGGTAGCTGACGCCACCGTACAGCTTGTCGGTCAGTGTATCGAGCTTGAAGCCGATCTTGTCTGCGAGATCCTGGCCAGTGATGCTGCCTTCGGCGGTGTGCAGGATCGGTGCCTTGCCGGTGCGGTCGTTGAAGATTTCCAGCGAACCGTTGCGGCCGTGGACGCTGCGCTGGCCCCAGCCCTTGCCTGGGCCCGAGGCGATGTAGGTCATCTGCACGGGCAGGCCGGATTCCATCGTGTAGTTGGCGATGAAGGAATCCTCGCCGGTGGCGGTAATCTGCTCGGGGATTTCGAGGAAGCGCTTGATATAGGCTTCGGTCTGCATCTCCGGTTTTTCCTGCCGGCGGCGGATCGGCTCGGCGATGAAGCCCTTGCCATAGGCCGTGGCGAAATCGCCGAAATAATACTGCACGATGTCAGTGAAGTGGGCGCCCATGTCGAGGCCAATGGCACCCTTGTCCTTGAAGTGCCGCCAGGGGGTGATGATTATGCGGTCGCTGCCACCGATAGACGTCTGCATCATCAGGTGAATGTCGCCAAGCAGGCCGGAATCGATCACGGCCTTGGCGAGACGGTTCGTGGGGTCGCGGCGGTAGTTTTCGGCGGTCGCGAGCACGGCGCCCGACGCCTTCGCGGCATCGATCAGCACACGGCAGGAGCGCACGGTGAGGGCCAGCGGCTTCTCGCACAACACATGCTTGCCGGCGTTCAGCGCCGGGAGGACGACGCCGAGGTGGCTGAAGGCTTCGGTGACGACATCGAATGCCTCGATCTCGGGATCGGCGATCGCGTCCTCGATGCGGAGATGGATCTTCGGGCGGTAGCCGAGCAGCGCCTCGGCTTCACCGGCGACGCGCTCGGCGTTGTCGGCGCGCACGTCGCAGACGGCGGCGAGCTTCACGTTGCTCATGCCGGAGCGGAGCAGGCGGGCGAAGCCCTGCACATGGCGACTTCCCATGCCGCCGCAGCCGACGAGGCAGATCGATCGGGTCGTCACGTTGGTTGTCCTATTCCTTGATCGCGCCGCCGAGGCCATTGATGAAATAGCGCTGGCAGAAGATGAAGAACACGATGATGGGCAAAGTCGAGAGCAGCACGGCCATCATCGCGATATTTGGTGGCGTTTGCGAGAACGACTGGCCAAGGCCGGCAAGGGCGAGCGGCAGCACGCGCATGTCGCGCTCGGTCGTCGCGATCAGCGGCCAGGCATACATGTTCCAGGCGGTCAGCACCGTTACCGCCGTGTAGGCCGCGATGGGCGGGCCGGAGAGCGGCAGCACGATCCGCACGAAGATCTGGCCCCAGTGGGCGCCGTCGATCTTGGCGGCGTCGAGGATCTCGTTTGGCATCGAGACGTAGAACTGTCGGAAGATGAAAACGCCGAAGCTGGTCTGGGCGATGATGGGGATGCAGAGCCCCATGAAGGTGTCGATCCAGTTCAGGTTTCGGATCAGGATGAAGGTCGGGATCAGCGCGACCTGACCGGGCACGAACATGGTGAGGACAAAAAGCGTGAGCAGCGGCCCCCGGCCGAAGAAGTGCATCTTGGCGAGGGCGAAGCCGGTCATCACCACGAGGGTCAACTGCGCGATGGTGATGATCGCGGTGAAGATCACGGAGTTGACGATGGCGCTGGGGTCGAGGAAGCCGAGCGCGGCCTCGATGTTCTCGAAGTGCCATTCGATCGGCCACCAGGTGGGTGGATAGGCGACCACCTCGCGGCTCGATTTGAACGAGTTGATGATCATCCAGTAGAACGGCGCGGCCATCAGCAGGCCGAAGAAGGCGACCGCCGAAACATGCAGGCGACGGCGCCAGGGGTGTCCGACGGCGCTCATACCGGGTCTCCGTTGGTGGGGCGTCGACGCGGCGGGTTGAAGATCAGCGCCAGGATAGTGACGATGACGAACAGCACGGTCGAGAGTGCCGAGGCGTAGCCGAGCCGCAACTGGGCGAAGGCGAGATCGTAGATGTAGACGGCGAGGATGTCGGTCGAGTTCAGCGGTCCGCCCTTGGTCATGACGAAGGCGATGTCGAAGCTGTCGAAGATGATGCCGCGCAGCGTCAGCACCAGCACGAGAAGCGTTACCGGCATGACGTTGGGCCAGATGACGTGGCGGAGCTTGGCCCAGGGGCCGGCACCGTCGATCTCGGCGGCCTCGAGCAACTGCGGGTTAATCTGCTGCAGGGCGGCGAGATAGAGGATGACGCCGAGTGGGAGGCGGAGCCAGACGATCACCAGCGACAGGGCCGGCATGGCCCAGGTGGTGTCCTGCAGCCAGTTGGGGCCCGAAACGCCGAAGGCGCTGAGCAATTGGGCGATGGGGCCGACGCGCGGATCGTAGATGAAGCGCCAGAGGACGGCAGAGGCGACCAGCG
>CAMDAL010000237.1 GCA_945888565.1 Devosia equisanguinis
CGCCTCGGACCTTTCTCGACCACGAACGGCTCGAAGAACGCCCATTCTTCGTCCGACATCAACCCGCGAACCAACGCCGCTCTCCGCAAAGAACATCCTTGAATCAGTCAGTTGCTGATTTGGGAACCCTCTTTGTCCACACGGCCTAGCTTCGCGCAACCCTACCCAACGCTTCGCTTCATTCCGAAGAGAGAGTTGGATGCCAGCGCCACTCCCTCCGCCACTTTTTCTTTGCAAACTCATCACCCTGCCTGATGAGCGTCGAAATTCCTTTTGGTTTCAAAGGGGTTTAACGACGCCATGCGAACTGCTGAGACTGCGCCGAGGCCGAAAATCGGTCTCACAAGGCCCGCGGTCTCGTTCCGAGCGAACCTCGACGAAATCGGTACGCATGGAAAAGTCGTCGTCTTTTCAACTGGTTAAAAATGCTGCGTAACCGTCTTGTTCGAAACGTTCGTGTCGCCCTCGGTTTCGCCAAAACCAGCAGTGGGCGTGGTGTGGCGAAATTCTGGCCGACCGCGAGCGCAATGCCTGCGAGCCCTAGGCCGGAAGAATACTGTGCCCACCCGCGCTACGACAACGTCGACCCATGCCCGCCTTTGGTGCTGTGGCCGACACCTTTCTCAGCGTCGCGATGCGACACGTTGCGGTGAGTTGATACCGCACGAATGGGAGCTGCCGTCCACGCAGCTCAATAATTGGAGGACCCAGAAGAAGCCATCTTGACGAGCGTGAACGTTCATGTGAAGGTTCATATGAACGTTCATGTTGGCGAGATCCTCTTGGTCACTATGGCTCAGATAGCGCAGTCGCTGGGGGTATCCGTGCAGACGGTCTCCGCAGTCGTCAACGCCAAGCCCGGAATCTCGACCGACACGCAAAGGCGCGTGCAGGAGGCGATTGCCCGGCTCAATTACCAGCCGAACCAGCAGGCCCGGTCACTCCGAGGCGTGCGCATGAAGACGCTGGGCGTCATCATTCCGTCGATCACAAATCCGTACTTTCCGGAATTCGTAAAGGGTATTGAGGACGAGGCGCGCAGCAATGGCTACTCGATCCTATTGTGCAACACCGACGAAGAGTTAGGGCACCTGCTCGAGTATTTTTCGTTGATCAGTACAAATAAGGTCTCCGGGATCATCTGTGCGTTGGCTATTGCCGGAGACTGGCTCGCCGATCCTGAGGTGGAGCGGCGTATCCGCAAGTTCGCTGCGGACGGTGTGTCCGTGGTCCTAAGCGACAGCACGGACCGTGATTTGCCGCTAAGTTCGGTCGTCGTAGATTCCACTGCAGCGATTGACGCCGCTGCTCGGCACCTGGTTGCATTGGGGCATCGGCGAGTAGGACTCATTTCACCGCCGCGGGGGCTGGCCGTTAGCACCGAACGCATAAATGCATTCAGCCGGGCCTTTGCCGGGGCCGGGTACCCGCTTGATGACGAATTAGTCGTGCCCGGCGATTTCGAGATCGAAGGGGGAGCACGTGCTACCCGGCAACTGATGTCGATGCCTGAGCCGCCAACCGCCATCATTGCTGCCAATGACGTCGCGGCGTTTGGCGCGATTTCCGAGCTGTCGAAGCTCGGGGTTTCGGTACCGCACGACGTATCGGTGCTCGGCTTCGACGATATCGCCTTTGCGCGAGTCTATCAGCCGGCGCTCACCACAATTGCCCAGCCGATTTACGCGCTGGGTCAGGAGAGTTTCAAGCTGGCGATTGCCGAGCCCGTGTCCAGGGAGGGACGGGGGCCGAACGTAAAGCTGGAAGCGCAGTTCATGCCGAGGAGTTCGACAGCCAAGGCGCGCTAGGTACCGGAGGATACGGACCGGGCAATCCGGCCGTGCGCACGCAAGTGCATTAAGGGAGAGAGACTGTGACATTACGACTGAGCCGTCGAAACTATCTGCTGGGCACAGCAGCGTTCGCTGCCGCCGCAGCTATGCCCCGCCTAAGCTATGGCCAAGAGCTCGCCTACAAAGGCGACCTCAATATGTACTCACTTGTGCGCACGCCGCCGGACCAAGCGCTTGCGGACCTGATCGCTAGCTTCGAGGTGGCCCATCCAGGCATTTCGATCAAGACCACGTCTTATCCGTCAGACAGCTTTGTCGCGCTGCTGACCGCGGCGCAGCAGGCGGGCGAGAACATCGACGTGCTGTTTCTAAACGGCCAGGATCTGCGGCGCTACGCCGTCGATGGCACGGCGCTCGAGCTTGACGGCAAGCTCGACACTGACCGATTCCGGCCTGGTGCGTTGAAGACCGCACAGGTGAACGGCAAGACCTACGGGGCCCCGTATTCAGCGATCAGCGGTTTCCCGCTCCTCACCAATGCCAAGGTGCTCGAGGACAAGGGCCTATCGGTGCCGCAGTCTTACGCGGACCTGTTGGCCATCCGCGATGCGCTGCAGGGCTCCGGGATCAAGACATTCACCCACGCGGGCAAGAATATCTACCTGTGGCCGGTATGGTTCTTCACCACTTTCGGCCAGACGTCGGGCAATCGCTCTAACGAGCGCACGGCAGAGATCCTATCGGGACAGGCGAAGTTCACCGATGACGATGTGGTGCAGGGTCTCGACCTGGTGTTCCAGTTCGGGCGCGACCAACTGCTCACGCAGGAAGTCTTCTCGATGGATACGCCGCAGGCAATGACCGAGTTCGCGGCCGGCCGGGCGCTGTTCTGGATGCAGCACGAGAGCGCTCTGAGCCAGCTGGCGACGCAGGATGCTGCGAACTTCAAGCTTGACGTGAACCTAATGCCCAAGCTGGTGGACGCCGATGTCCGCTCCAACTATCCGGGTGGTCCCTCGGCGATCGTTGGCGTGGGCGCGAAAGCCGATGCTGACAGGCAAGCAGCGGCGGTTGCTTTCATCGACTGGATCACCACCGACGAAGCCAACGCGCCAATCGTGAAGTTCAACAATGGCACGGTGCCGGCGAACAAGGCGGTTAGCGCTGCAGGTGGGCCGGTTGTAGACAAGCTACTCGGCCTATCGGATGGCCTCGTCACCTATCTCGACTGGAATTGGCCGCCGGAAATCACCCGGGTCTTCCAGGAAGGGATCCAGGCGGGCGTGGCCGGACAGGGGAGTGCGCAAGACGTTGCTAACACCGCTCAGTCCACTCTCGAGCGACTGGTGAGCAACGGCTACACCTTCCAGGCCTGACACCACAACCACGAGCCCCGGTAACCCACGTGTCCAGTTCGCCTCAAAGTGCGGCCAACAGCCGTCCTGGCGTGCCTTCCATGCGCGCCAGGCGGATTCCTCCGATTGTTGCCGCTTTCCCCTGGATCGCGCCGGGGCTCGTCCTGTTCTTCTTATTCGTGCAGTGGCCCATCCTGATGCAGGTGTGGATGAGCCTCGGCTCGGACAACCTCAACACACCGACCGCGCCGTCTCTGCGCCACTATTTTGAGCTCACCGGGGACGGCAAGTTCTGGTCGGCGATGGGGCGCAACGTGCACTACGCGCTGGCGACAGTGATCGGGAAGGTCGTCATCGCCTTCGCGCTGGCCTTGGCGCTTAACGGCGCGTTTCGCGGCCGGGCGTTCTTCCGCGCCGTGTTCTTCCTGCCAGTGGTGATCTCATTCGTCGCCATTGGCACAATCTGGGGCTTCATGCTGCAGTTCCAGCTGGGCGCGATCAACTCCAGCCTGCGCGCTCTGGGGCTCGAGTTCCTGGCTCTCGACTGGCTTGGCGATCCGCGGCTCGCGATGTGGTCGGTGATTATGGTCGACATCTGGAAGTGGACCGGCTTCCATGTGGTGATCTACCTCGCTGGCCTGCAATCGCTGCCCGGCGAGCTGGACGAGGCCGCCGAGATCGACGGCGCCAATATCGTGCAACGGTTCTGGCACGTCACACTGCCGCTGATGCACCGTTATACGATCACCAACGTGATAATCGCGACGCTCGGTGCGTTTTCGGTGTTCGACCTCGTTTTCATCATGACCAAGGGCGGGCCGTTCAATGCCACGCAGGTGGCGATGACTCAGGTGTACCTAAACGCCTTCCAGTTCCAGCGTTTCGGCTACGCTTCGGCGCAGGCCACGGTGCTGCTTTTGGTGATGGGCATCGTCTCGGTCGTGCTACTGCGCATCAGCCAGAAGGTGGAAGTGCGATGAGCGGCGGCGATCTCACCCTCAATCGCCGGGCTGCGGGTACCGTACCCTGGCTGCGCTGGCTGATCCTGGCGCTGGGTATGCTGGCGATCATCTATCCACTCGGCATTTTCCTGCTGAACTCGGTGAAGACAAACGCACAGTTCGTGGTTGCGCCGCTGGCGCTGCCCGATCCCTGGCATTTCGGGAACTATCTCGAGGCCTGGGAGAAGGCCAGTATGGCCCGCCTGATCGGCAACAGCCTGCTGGTGTCGGTGGCGACGACGGTGCTGACGATCCTGCTCGCCTCAATGCTGGCGTTCGGACTGCACGTGTTCAAGTTCAGGGGACAGGGCGCTATCCTTGCCATGGTGGTGATGACGCTCACCATCCCGGCGCAGGTCTACATCATCCCGCTCTATCTCGTGGTGATCGGGATGAAGCTTACCAACACGCATTTGGCGCTGATCCTGCCCTATACAGCCGGGTCGCTACCGCTGGCGGTGGTCCTGTTCCGGAACTACTTCGCTGGGCTGCCGAACGAGCTTATCGATGCCGCGCGCATCGATGGCGCAACCAACTTCGACATCTATGCGCGGATCCTGATGCCGCTGGCGCGGCCGGTAGTCGGGGCGGTCGGCATCTTCACCTTCGTCGGTGCGTGGAACGAGTTCTTTCTCGCGCTCGTCTTCGTGCAGCGTAAGGAACTCTACACCCTGCCGCTCGGCTCGCAGGTCTTCGCCATCAGCGAGTACTCGCTCGATTTCACCCTGCTGTTCGCCGCCTTCTCCATTTCGTTGCTGCCGCTGGTGATCGTCTACCTCCTGATGCAGCGCCAGTTCATCGCCGGCATGGCCGGTGGAGCCGTGAAAGGATGACTATGCGTACCCTCGATCCTGACCGCCCGGTGCGGCTGGGCTATGTCGGCTGCGGCTTCATCGCGCAGCACATCCATTTGCCGAACTTCTCGGGTCTCAGAGATTGCCAGCTCGTGGCGCTGGCCGAACTGCGCCCAGAGCTTGGGCGCAAGGTGGCTGAACACTACAGCATTCCCACGCTGGTAAGCTCACATCAGGAGCTGATCGACAACCCCGACATCGACGCGGTCGCCGTGTCGGCCGACTACGTGGTGCAGGGCGAGATCGCAGCAGACCTGCTGGCGGCGGGCAAGCACGTGTTCATGGAAAAGCCGATGGCGGTGTCCATGAAGCAAGCGCAGGTCATCCTCGCTGCCGCCGAGCGTGGTGGTGGCCGGCTGATGATCTGCTACATGAAGCGCTACGACCCTGGCAACATCCTAACGCGCGACACGGTCCGCAAGTGGCGGCAAAGCGGGGAGAAGGGCAGGCTGCTTTACCTGCGCAACCACGGCTTTACCGGCAACTGGACGGCGGGGCGTGACACCTCCTCGATCATCTCGACCACCGAGCCGATGCCGCCAAAGCCTCGCGACCACGCGGCGCCCGATTGGCTGCCGGCCGAGGCGATCAGCTCGTATATCGGCTACCTGCAGCAGTACACACACAACATCAACCTAGCCCGTTTCGTGCTCGACGCATCGGCGGACAAGCTGAAGGTGAAGACCGTCGACCTCGATAGCGACGGCATGACCGGCGTGGTGATCTTCGACATGGATGGCACCCGTGTCGTGGTCGAGAGCGCGCAGACTAAATTTCACGGCTGGGACGAGCACACCCAGATCTATTTCGAACGGGGCTGGGTGCATGCCTACTCGCCAGTCCTGTTCGCCAATCCGGGCCAGCCCAAGGTCGAGATCTACGAGGGCGGCGACAACCCGTCCTATAGCTATCCCATCCCGACGCCGATCGCCGCCTGGCACTTCCGCGAAGAAGCGCAGCATTTCCTGGATGCGCTGCGGTCGGGCGAACCCTTCCACTCACCTGGCACGGACGCCCTCACAGACGTGACGCTGCTTGAAACCATTTACCGCAAACACCTGGGCCTTTGACACATGAAGACCTGCTTCAACACTATCACCGCCGGGCTCGGGGCTCGGCTGGAAGACATAATCGCAGAATGCGCCAAGAACCGCTTCGACGGTATGGAGCTCGATCTGCGCGCTATCGATGAAGCGGCGACCCGCGCCTCGCTGAGAGACATCGGCAACATGCTCGCGGACGGCAATCTGGCACCGGTTTCGGTCATGGCATTCGACCTCGCGCCGTTCGCAACTGACGAGACGGCGTTGGACAGGTTCAAGCGCGGAGTCGACGCGGCACGTGCGCTCGGCGCGCCGATGCTGCTGACCTACTGCTTTGCTGCCGTTCCTGATGGCATGAGCCGCGACAAGGCGCTCGACATCGCCGGCGAGCGAGCCCGCAAGTTGGGTGATGCCGCGGGCGAGGTGAAGATCGCGCTGGAGCCGATCGGGCGTACTCAGCTGATGGGCGGACCGACTGCTGCGCTGGAGATTGCGGCCCGGTCAGGCCGCGGCAATGTCGGTATCATGATGGATACCTTCCACTACTA
>CAMDAL010000238.1 GCA_945888565.1 Devosia equisanguinis
TGGACGACGTGCGCGACGTCTTGTCGGGCCGCTGAAGCCGGAGAACCAGCTCGATCAGTTGCTCTTTGCTGAGCTGCTGCAAATCACCACGATCCATAGCATCATGGATTCAGGGATTTACCCCGCTGACAAGGGGGTGGGTAATTACCCTTGAGCCGCCGCACTGCAGATCTGGATGCTCGGGTTCCGGTAAAACCTAGGCCGGGTACGAAGATTGTTATGTCCGACCTCGACCCCGAGATGGCCGCGATCTTCATCGACCCATGGCCGCGACGCTGACAAAGTGACTTTGGCCGAACTAGATGAGTTCGGAGCAGAGCTGCTGAGGTTCACAGAGTGAACGGGCGGGATATGGCCGGACGATTCCCGACCGGATTCGGGTAGGCCCGCAGGTGCGCGCAACAAGGCCACCATGGCAGCGCTTGAACTCATGGATGGTGAAGCCGAGGCGCTGAGCCACAAGGCCGTCTCATGTGATACCGCCGCTAGACCGTAGCCTTGCGGCTGTGGCTTGAGCGAGTAGCGCCGCCTCGCAAGGACGCGCCCGTTTCGTTCGCTTTGCCCGCTATGGCATCGGCTAGAGACGCAGCAGCGGCCGCTGGCGCAGTGCTGCAGGCAGTGTCGTCAGTCGACCTGACACCAACCGAGCCCGCACAGGTCATGGGGCTATTGGACAGCTAACGGTGCACTCTAGAGGACACCGAACTCGAAGCACGGGTGGCAGCGTTGGAAAATTCTGCGGTCTAGTGGAACTGGGGCGCTGCTTCCCATGTGCTTCCCAATTCCGAAGCCACGAGGCGGCTGGGAAGCAGTTTCCTGCATAAGTCTTTGAAAAATATGGCGCGCCCGGAACGATTCGAACGTCCGACCCTCAGATTCGTAGTCTGATGCTCTATCCAGCTGAGCTACGGGCGCCTGCCCTGCCGGAACGCGATGGTTCGGCGGAACGGCGTGTCCAATACATGGGGTGCGCTGGCATTGCAAGCGCTGAAGGTGACGGATTTTCGAAGGCTGCGCGACAGCTCAGGCGACACGCGTCGCCGCGGGCAGCGTCACCTCGAAGCGGGTGCCACGTTCCTGCGGAACATAGGCAAGCTTGCCGCCATGCGCTTCGGTGAGTTCGCGGGCGATGGCGAGGCCGAGCCCGGTGCCGCCGGGGCGGGCCGAGCCCTCGAAGGCGACGAACAGGTTCTCCCGCGCCCGCGGCGGCAGGCCGGGGCCATTGTCGGTAATGGCGATGGTGAGCGACTCGGGGGTTTCGGCGATCGCGACTTCGAGGGTCGGCGAAACGGTGTTCGGGTTGGCCTCGAACGCCTCGCGGGCGTTTTTCAGCAGGTTGACGAAGATGCGGGCGAACTGGTCGGGATCAACCGAGATGCTCACGGCATCGGGCACCGCGTTGACGAATCGAATCGCCGGGTGCGCGACGAGGCCGGCGTCGAAGGCAGCTTCATCGAGCAGCAGGTGCAGGTCCACCGGTACCGGGCGCGGTGGCGTGACGTTCTGCCGGCCGTAATCCAGCACCGACTGGGCGAAGGCCACCGCCCGGTCCATCGATTGCACCAGCCGCGGGGCAAGGCGCTGCACCTTGGGGTCGTCGAGCGTCGCCACCTGGTCCGAGAGCAGCTGTGCCGAGGTGAGGGTGTTGCGCAGGTCGTGGTTGATCTTGGCCACCGCGAGACCAAGGTCGGCGAGGTGGCGGCGCTGGCGCAGCATGGAGAAGATGTCGGTCTCCATTGCCGCCAGTTCCTGCTCCATGATGCCAATCTCGTCGCGCCGCGCTGTCGGCGTCACGATGAGGGCGGCATTCTCGGGCGCCTGGCGGTAGCCGACCATGTTGGCGGTGAGGCGCCGGATCGGCAGGATCAAGATGCGCGACACCAGCACGTACAGCACTGCCGAAGTGATGACGGCGAGGATCAGCGACAGCAACAGCAGGTTGCGCGAGTAGCCCAGCAGGCCCGCCTTCAGCGGCGCCTCGGACATCAGGATCTCGACTATGCGCTCCTGCTGCCCGATCTCCTCGCCGACGATGCGGATGATGCGGTCGCCACCGAAGAACAGCGTGTCGAGGGTGCCGAGGATCTGCGTCGCCGGGTCGCGGATGCGCATGTCCACCGTCACCGCTTCGCGCGGGGTCTCGGCGTTCTCGAGTTCGATCAGCTGGCTCTGGCCTTCGTGGCGATAGACGATGGCCTGGGCGCCGGCCGAGGTGAGCAGCCGGTCGGTGAGCATGCGCGGCAGGTTCATCGCGTCGGGCACCGCATCGAGGACGCGCGCCGCGACGACGCCGACGCGCAGCCGGTCGTCCAGCCAACTGGTGCGGTAACCCGCGGCCGAAGGCAGGTAGATGACCACCTCGACCGCAAGGATCACGATGACGATCGTCATGATGATCTTGACGGAAAGCCCGGAGAACGGGCCCGGCATCGCGCGGGATTGTTTGGCCATCTTCATTTGATCAATAGCGGGCAAAGCAGTTGCCTGCCAGTGACTTCGTTGACTTCGTCTCAGCCGAGCAGGCGGTTGAGGGTGAGCAGCGCCCTGGTCAGCGGATCGTCGCGCCGTGGCGCCGCGCGCCCGAGCCGGCTGGCGATCTCGGCGAGGCTCGGGTACGGCGCGGCAAACTGCCCCAGTTGCGACACGGTAAGCCCGGCCGAGAGCGCCAGCGAGAAGAGTGCGGCGAGTTCGGCCGCCCCTGCTCCAGCCACGCCGGCGCCGAGCAACCGGCCGCCCGGGCCGACCACCAGCTTGGCGACCCCGTAGGTTTCGCGGCGGGCGCGGGCCCGGTCGTTCTCGGCATAGGCGGCGCGCAGCACGCGGAAACTTGTCCCGAATTTCGTACGGGCGGTTCGTTCGGTGTAGCCGACCTCGGCGATCTCGGGGTCGGTGGAGACGACCCGTGGCACATCGCCGCTGTGGCGGGGCAAGAAGGCGAGGAAAGCGTTGTCGACCACGATACGCGCCTGCTCATAGGCGCCGCCCACCGAGGCTGGGCCGCCGGCCACGTCGCCTGCGGCATAGACCCGCGGATTGCTGGTGCGCAGCCCCGCAGTGAGGTCGAGCCGGGTGACATCGCCCTTGCGGCGCCTGATCCCGGCCTTGTCGAGGTCGAGCGTATCGAGGTCCGGCACACGCTCCACCGCCACGAGGATGTGCGACACGTCGAGCATCGCCTCGCCGTCGGTGCCACGGATGCTGACGCCAATACCCATCGAGCGCGCATGGATGGCGGTGACGGCCGTGTAGGGCCTAAGGTGCACGCCCTCCTCCTCGAGCCGCTTCAGCGCCACGGCCGCCAGTTCCGGGTCATGTTCAGGCAGGAAGCCGGCGGGCTCGAGCACTGTCACCTCGGTGCCGAGCCGCGCATAGGACTGCGCCAGCTCGAGCCCGAGCGGGCCGCCGCCGATGATCACCAGGTGGGTGAGCTTGCGCGTGTTGTCGAGAATGGTGTCGGTGGTGAAGAACGGCACCGCATCGAGGCCGGCAATGGCCGGCACCACCGGCCGCGCGCCGGTCGCCAGCACGAAGCGGTGGGCGCGGACCAGCGTCTCGCCGGCCTTCAGGGTGCGCTTGTCGGTGAAAGCCGCATCGCCGGACACCACTTGTGCCCCCAGGGCCTCGAAATGCGGCGCCGCCCGCGACGGCGACAATGCCGCAATTACCGCATCGACATGGTCATGCACGCGGCGGAAATTGACCTTGATCGCATCGGCGGTAATGCCGAAGCTGGCGCCATTGCGCATGGCGTGTGCATGCGAGGCGGCGGCGGCCAGCGCCCGGGCGGGAACCGCGCCCGTATGGAGGCTCTTGCCGCCAAGCCGGCCCTTGTCGACGATGACCACGGAAAGACCCAGCGACCGTGCAGCCTCGGCCACCGCAAGGCCGGCCGGGCCTGCCCCGATGACGCAGAGGTCGGGTGTGAGAGTATCGGCCAAATTCGCCTCGTCGTGCCCTGTGCCGCAGGTGGGGGAGGTCCCATTCAGCCTCATTACCATCCACAGGCGGCGAGGCAAGGGGCGGAGCCGCGGAGGCCACGGAGAATTCAGCGCTTTTCCGCTCCGGCAAGATGCAATGAAGGAAGCCGTTCGGCCGCACCGCCTTCGCGTTGACTAATGGGGCTCAATTCCCTATAAGCCCGCCAACTTGCCGGGGATGCCCTCGCGGGCAGTCCTGCCGGCACGCAACCTTGCGATATTAAAGAACAAGAGGAACCGCGCTTAAGGCGTGGTCAGATGGTATGTCGAAACGTACTTTCCAGCCGAGCGTGCTCGTTCGCACTCGCCGCCATGGCTTCCGGGCCCGCATGGCGACCAAGAATGGCCGCATCATCCTCTCCCGTCGCCGCGCCGTCGGCCGCAAGAAGCTGTCGGCCTGACGCTTCGGCCCGCGTGGCCATGTCTGAGGGGGTCGGTTTGCGACGCCTCAAGAAGAGAGCTGAATTCTTGAGAGTCGCCCGGGGCAGCCGCGTCGGGCGCTCTGCGTTTTCCCTGCAGGCCAACGACCGCGATGTCGTTGCGCCCGGCATCGGCTTCACCGTCACCAAGCAGACCGGCAATTCGCCGCAGCGCAATCGCATCCGGCGCCGTCTTCGTGCTGCCGTGAAAGCTTGCGAAACTGGTTTCCAGCCCTCACATGACTATGTGCTCGTCGGCCGCCGCGAGGCATTGAGCATTTCGTTCGACCGCCTCGTTGCCGAACTGGGCGGTGCCATCCCCAAAGTCCACGCCCGAAAGAAGAGCTGATGCAGTCTGAAAACAACCGCAACATGATCATCGCGATCGTGCTCAGCGTCGTGGTGCTGTTCGGCTGGCAGTTCTTCATCGCGGGTCCGCAACTCGAACAGGCGCAGCGGCGCGCCGAGCTTGCGGCCCAGCAGGCGGCGCAGGATACCAGCATCGCCGCTCCCGCCGCCACCACTGCCGATGGTACGGCAGCGCCGGCGGATGCCACGACGCCGGCAGCGGCCGCCGCAGTCAACTCCACCCAGGCCGGCATCTACGCGACACGCGCCGAGGCGCTGGCTTCCAGCCCTCGCATCGTCATCGACACCGTGGCGCTTTCGGGCTCGATCAGCCTGACCGGCGGCCGCATCGACGACCTGCGGCTCAAGCGCTACAACGAAACGGTCGCACCCAACTCCCCGATCATTACGCTCCTTAGCCCGGCCGGCGCGCCGGGCGGCTATTATGTCGAAAGCGGCTGGGAACCGCCGCAGGGCGTCAGTCTCGCCCGGCCCGATTCAAACACGGTGTGGTCGCTCGAGGGTGACACCCAGACGCTGACCACGGCCACGCCGGTCACGCTGCGCTGGGACAATGGCGCGGGCCTCGTGTTCCGCCGTGCCATCACCGTCGACGAGAACTACCTGTTCAGCGTCACCCAGTCGGTCGAGAACACCTCGGGCGGCGACGTGATGCTCTACCCCTATTCGCGGATCGTGCGGCAGGGCACCCCGACCACCGCGAATTTTTTCATCCAGCACGAAGGCCCGCTGGGCGTGCTCGGCTCCAACAACCTCGTCTCGAAAAAATACACCGACGTGGTCAACGAGGGTCGCGTCGAATGGGCCTCGACCACCGGTGGCTGGGTCGGCATCGGCGACAAGTACTGGGCCACGGCGATCATCGCCGCGCCAGGCTCGCCGCTGACTGCCCGCTTCATCGCCAACAAGCAGAACAGCATCGACGTCTACCAGACGAATTTCGTCGAGACGACGCCGGTGGTGGTGCCCAATGGCGGCTCGGCCGAGAACAAGGGCTACGTGTTCGCTGGCGCCAAGCAGACCTACATCATCGACAACTACGACAACACCTACGGCTTCGACCGGCTCGAGCTGCTGATCGACTGGGGCTGGCTGCACTTCATCACCCGGCCGATGTTCGACCTGATCCAGTTCCTCTACGGCATCCTGGGCAATTTCGGCCTCGCCATCCTTGCGGTGACCGTGCTGGTGAAGGCCATCTTCTTCCCGCTGGCCAACCGCTCCTATGCCTCCATGGCGGCGATGCGGCGCGTGCAGCCGGAGATGAAGTCGATCCAGGAGCGCTTCAAGGACGACCGCGCGCAGCAGCAGACGGCGATGATGGAGCTCTACAAGAAAGAGAAGATCAATCCGCTGTCGGGCTGCTGGCCCGTGCTGATCCAGGTGCCAGTGTTCTTCGCGCTCTACACCGTGATCTTCATCTCGCTCGAAATGCGGCATGCGCCGTTCTTCGGCTGGATCGTCGACCTCGCGGCGCCCGATCCGACCAACATCTTCACCCTGTTCGGCCTGATCCCGTGGACCCCGACCGCCATCCCGTTCATCGGCGGGCTGCTGCACCTCGGCGTGTGGCCGGTCATCATGGGCATCACCATGTGGGTGCAGATGAAGCTGAACCCGGCGCCGACCGACCCGACCCAGGCGATGATCTTCAACTGGTTGCCGATCGTGTTCACCTTCATGCTCGGCACCTTCCCGGCGGGTCTCGTGATCTACTGGGCGTGGAACAACTTCCTATCGGTGACCCAGCAGTACTTCATCATGAAGCGCCACGGCGCCGAGGTTGACCTGCTTGGCAACATCGTCGCCA
>CAMDAL010000239.1 GCA_945888565.1 Devosia equisanguinis
CGGCCGTCGTGCTCACCAGCTGGGGCTCGATCACCAAGCGGGTGAAGGAATACCTCATCGTATTCCTCATCCTCGAGACCTTCATGATCGGCGCCTTCGCGACGCTCGATCTCGCGCTGTTCTACGTGTTCTTCGAGGGCACGCTGATCCCGATGTTCCTGATCATCGGCATCTGGGGCGGGGCGCGGCGCATCCAGGCGACCTACAAGTTCTTCTTCTATAGCTTCACCGGCACCGTGCTGATGCTCATCGCCATCATGTACATGTACTGGCAGGCAGGCACGCTCGATATCCGCGTCCTCTTGGACTTCAAGTTCCCGCCCGAGGTGCAGACCTGGCTCTGGATCGGCTTCTTCGCCTCCTTCGCCGTGAAGATGCCGATGTGGCCGTTCCACCGCTGGCTGCCCGAGGCCCACGTCGAGGCGCCGACGGGCGGCTCGGTGATCCTGGCGGCCATCCTGCTGAAGATGGGCGGCTACGGCTTCATCCGCTTCTCGATCTCGATGTTCCCCGATGCCTCGCACCAGTTCGCGGACTTTGTGTTCGTCCTGTCGATCGCGGCCATAATCATCACCTCGCTCATCGCCCTGGTACAGACCGACATCAAGAAGCTGATTGCCTACTCGTCCGTCGCCCACATGGGCTTCGTCACCATGGGCATCTTCACCGGCAACATCTACGGCATCCACGGCGCCATCTTCCAGATGATCTCGCACGGCGTCGTCTCCGCCGCGCTCTTCCTCTGCGTCGGCGTCGTCTACGACCGCATGCACACCCGCGAGATCGACGCCTATGGTGGCCTGGTCGAGCGCATGCCGCGCTACGCCTTCGCCTTCATGGTGTTCACCATGGCCAATGTCGGCCTGCCGGGCACCTCGGGGTTCATCGGTGAGTTCCTCACCATGTTCGCGGTGTTCCAGGTGAACACCTGGGTGGCGTTCTTCGCGGCCTTCGGCGTCATCCTGTCGGCGGCCTACGCATTGTGGCTCTATCGCCGGGTCATCTTCGGCGCGCTGACCAAGGATTCGCTGAAGGGCATCCTCGATATTGATGCGCGTGAAGCCGTGGTGCTGGTGCCGCTGGTGATCCTCACCATCCTCTTCGGTTTCTATCCCGCGCCCATCCTCGATGCGACCGCCGCATCGGTGAACCTCGTCGCGCAAAACTTCGCCAACGCCATCGGCGCCGCTTCCGAAGCGGCCGTCGCGGCGGCCGGCCACTAGGAGACGGGCATGCAGTCCGCAATCACGAGCTCCGATATCACGAGCTTCGCCTCGCTCGCTCCGGCCTATCCCGAGCTGCTGCTGGCAGTCGGCACGGTGGTGCTGCTGCTGATCGCGTTGTTCTGGAAAAGTCATCGGTCCGGCGTCATCGCCGGCGTCGCCATCGTGCTGCTCGTCGCCACCTTCGCTTTGCTGGTCCTCCAGCCGGGCGATGCGGTGCTGTTCAACGGCGTCTTCATCGTCGATGGCTTCGCCCGCTACATGAAGGCGCTCGTCCTCGGCGGCGCCGCCTTCATCCTGCTCATCTCGCTCTCGAGCGCCAGGGAGCACGGGCTCGACAAGTTCGAGTATTCCATCCTCATCCTGCTTGCCACGCTGGGCATGATGGTCATGGTCTCCGCCAATGACCTGATGAGCCTCTATATCGGCCTCGAGCTGCAGTCGCTCGCCCTCTACGTCGTCGCCGCCATGAAGCGTGACGACAGCAAGGCGACCGAAGCCGGCCTCAAGTATTTCGTCCTCGGCGCCCTCTCGTCCGGCATGCTGCTCTACGGTGCGTCGCTGGTCTACGGCTTCACCGGCACCACGCAGATCGACCAGATCGTCAACGCCATTTCCGCCGAGAACCGCTCGATCGGCCTCGTCTTCGGCATGGTGTTCCTGCTCGCCGGCATCGCCTTCAAGATCTCTGCCGTGCCGTTCCACATGTGGACGCCCGACGTCTACGAAGGCGCCCCGACCCCGGTCACCGCCTTCTTCGCCGCCGCCCCGAAGGTCGCGGCGATGGCGCTGTTCGTTCGCGTCACCATGGTCAGCTTCGAGACCGTCACGCGCGACTGGCAGCAGATCGTCATCTTCCTGTCGATTGCCTCGATGGGCCTCGCCGCCTTTGCCGCCATCGGCCAGAACAACCTGAAGCGCCTGATGGCCTACTCCTCCATCGGCCATGTCGGCTTCGCCCTTGTCGGCCTCTCCGCCGGCACCATCACCGGTGCCGAAGGTGTAGCCGTCTACATGGCGATCTACGTGGCGATGACCATCGGCGTCTTTGCCTGCCTGCTGTCGTTCAAGACCGCTGCTGGCGCCCCGATCGAAACCATCGGCGGATTGGCGGGCCTCAGCCGCAAGCGTCCGTTCGTTGCCGCCATCTTCGCCATCCTGATGTTCTCGCTCATCGGCCTGCCGCCGCTCGCCGGCTTCTTCGCCAAGTGGCAGGTGTTCCTCGCCGCCATCGAGCAGAACCTGTTCGTGCTGGCGGTCATCGGCGTGCTCGCCTCGGCGGTCAGCGCCTTCTACTACCTGCGCATCGTCAAGGTGATGTACTTCGACGAGCCGACGGAGGAGTTCGCCGCCGTCCCGGCCGAGCTCGGCTTCGTCATGGCCGGCGTCGGCTTTCTCGTCGTCACCTATTTCGTCACCGTCGGCGCACCGCTGACCGCCGCGGCCGCGCTCGCCGCCGGAAGCCTCTAGTGCCCGGCTTCTGGCTCGGGCCAAGGGCGGCCACGCGGGGTTATCGTCTCCACGGCTACGACAGCATCGGCTCGACCAGCACCGAGGCGGTTCGCGCCGCCGCGGCTGGCGATGCGGGCGATGTGTGGTTCTGCGCGTTGCAGCAGACCGAGGGCCGGGGGCGCCGCGGTCGCGCCTGGCAAACCGCCCACGGCAACCTCGCGGCCAGCCTGCTGGTAGTGCCCGACTGCGACCCGTCCGTTTCCGCCACCCTCGGCTTCGTCGCCGGCGTCGCCATGAACCGGGCGCTTACCCTGTTGCTGCCCGATGCCGTCGTGAAGCAGGGCATTGATGGCGCTGACGGACAGAACGGCTCCCGCATCGCGCTGAAATGGCCGAACGACGTGCTCGCCGACGGCGCCAAGCTCTCCGGCATCCTGCTCGAAGCTCAGAAGCGCCCGGATGGCGGCCTGGCGGTCGTCATCGGAATGGGCGTGAACGTGGTCGCTGCCCCCGAGGGCCTGCCTTACCCTGTCACCTCGCTGCGTGCCCTCGGCTACGACATATCCGCCGAGACGGTGTTTGCCGCCCTGTCCGACGCCTGGGTGGACACCGTTGAAGTGTGGAACGCCGGCCGTGGCATCGCCGACATTCTGTCGCTCTGGCGCGAGGCCGCAGCCGGCATCGGTGCCGAAGTGGCGGTGCAGCGCGAGGGTGAAGTCGTCCGCGGCGTGTTTGAAACCATAGATGAGGCGGGGAGACTAATTGTCCGCGCCAATGACAATCGGCGTATTGCCATCACCGCGGGCGATGTCCATTTCGGTGCCACCGCGAGTGTAAGGAACTGATGATGGCAGATGCACGAGCCGACGAACTGGTGTTTGTGCCGCTTGGCGGCGTAGGCGAGATCGGCATGAACATGGCGGCCTACGGTTTTGGCCCACCGCGCAGTCGCAAGTGGATCGTCGTCGATTGTGGCGTCACCTTCGGTGGCCCGAACGAACCAGGCGTCGAGCTGATCCTGCCCGATCCGGCCTTCCTCGAGGACAACGCCGACGACATTCTTGGTCTCGTGCTGACCCATAGCCACGAGGACCACTACGGCGCCGTGCTCGATCTCTGGCCGGCGTTCGACCTCCCCGTCTACGCCACCGCCTTCACCGCGGCGATGCTGAGCGCCAAGCGCGCCACCGAAGCGATCGTCGAGAACGTCAAGATCAAGCAGATGTGGGTCGGCAAGCCCTTCCAGCTTGGTCCGTTCACCATCGAGCCGATCAATGTCGCGCACTCGATTCCTGAAGCCTGCGCGCTGCTCATCACCACGTCGGCCGGCCGTGCGCTGCACACCGGCGACTGGAAGCTCGATCCGCATCCGGTTGGCGGCCCGCCGACCAATGTCGAGCGCTTCGCCGAGATCGGCAACGACCGGTCGAGCCCGCTGGCGCTGATCTGCGACTCCACCAACGCCATGAAGGAGGGTACCAGTCCCTCCGAGGAAGAGGTCTCGGCCGGGCTCGAGGCACTCATCGCCTCTGCTCCGCACCGGGTCGCCGTTACCACGTTCGCTTCGAACGTCGGTCGCGTCATCGCTGTCGCCCGTGCCGCCCAGAAGGCCGGTCGCCAGGTGGTGATGTCGGGCAGGGCGCTGCACCGTATCACCGGCATCGCGCGTGAACTCGGCCTCATGGAAGGCATCCAGCCCTTCCTCGACCAGCACGAGTACAAGACCCTGCCGCGTTCCAAGGTCGTGCTGCTGTGCACCGGCAGCCAGGGCGAAGCCCGCGCCGCCATCGCCCGGATAGCCCGCGCGGAGCATCCCGAGATTGCACTGAACGCCGGCGACCGTGTGATCTTCTCGTCCTGGGCCATTCCCGGCAACGAGCGCGAAGTCATCGATATCCAGAACCTGCTGATCGATCGGGGCGTCGATGTCGTCACCCGCGATCACGCCATGGTTCACACGTCTGGCCATCCGCGCCGCGGCGAATTGCGCCGTCTGTACGAACTTCTGAAGCCGTCCATCCTGGTCCCCGTTCACGGCGAGGCCGCCCATCTCGAGGCCCACGCCAAGCTGGGGCGCGAGCAGGGCATCGAGACGGTGGTCCACGCCCGCAATGGCGACATGGTGCGCCTGTTCCCCGAGACTACCCATTTCCCGGGTGAAGTGCGGGTCGGCGAGCTCTACCTTGATGGCAACATCCTCTGCACGCCCGACGAGTCGGGTGTGAAGGGTCGCCGCCGGCTGTCCTTCGGCGGCCACATCGTCGTCAGCCTCTGCGTCAACTCGAGCGGCCAGATCGTCGCCGGTCCCGAGCTGGTCATGGAGGGCCTCCCGGATGTGGACGACGACGAGGAGTCGCTCGGCGATGTCGTGAAGCGGTCGGTTGCCGGCACGCTGAAGTCGATTCCTCCCAAGCGGCGCTCCGACCCTGAACTGGTCCACACCGCACTTACCCGCTCCATCCGGTCCGAAGTCGGGTCGTACTGGGGCCGCAAACCCAACGTATCGGTATTCGTCCACCGGATCTGATCATGCAAATCGCAACCTTTTTCGCCATCTACTTCGTCGTCTGGTGGATGTGCCTCTTCCTGGTGCTGCCCTTCGGCGTTCGCAATCAGGCCGACGAGGGCGTCTACACGCAGGGCACCGATCCCGGCGCGCCGTCGCGCTTCCGCTTCTGGCCCAAGCTGCTCTGGACCACCGGCCTCTCTGTCCCGCTCACCGCGCTGCTGATGTGGCTGCTGAGCTCGGAATGGCTGATCCAGTACTGGAGCTGACGCTCAGCACGCCATGTCGATTCAGCTGGTCGCCTTCGCCACGCGCGAGTTCTTCCGCTCAGCTGCCGAGCTCAAGCAGAGCGCAGGCCGTTTCGGCGTGCCGACCACCATCTACACGCCAGCCTCGCAAGAGATGCTCGCGTTCGCGCGGGCCTACCCCGAAATTGCTCGGCTGCCGCGCGGGGCCGGATACTGGCTCTGGAAGCCGTGGCTGATCCGGCACGCCCTCGCAACCTCGGCAGAGGGCGACATTATCATCTATGCCGACGCCGGCAGCTGCCTGGTCTCCGACCCGGCGCCGCTTGTTGCCCTGACTGACGTGCAACCGATCGTGGTGTTTGGCCACCGTGCCGCCGGCGAGCCAGGCGGCAGCATGCGCCGCTGGACCAAGCGTGACTGCTTCGTCCTCCTCGATGCCGACAACGAGACATTCTGGAACGCGCAGTGCTGCACCGCGGGATTCCAGGTTTATCGCAATGGTCCCGAGGCAAGGAGCTTCGTCAACGAGTGGCTGACCGCTTGCGCCGATCCGCGCATCCTGACCGATGCCCCGAACGTCATGGGCCGGAATAATCTGCCGGAGTTTCTCGACCACCGCCACGACCAGTCGGTGCTGACCATTCTCGCGCTGAAGCACGGCTTGCCGGAGTACCCCGATCCAAGTCAGTACGGCTTCCCGCACACCGACGCTGCATTTGGCCAGGTCTTCGACGCCCACCGCCGCCGGCACATTTCGTTGCCGACCAGAATCTGGCGCGGAATACGGCGCCGCCTGCACCTCACCTGACCCGCGCATCGCCGGAAGGTTCAGCCTGAAGGCCTCAGCGACCAACCGAAGGCAGTATCGCCAGCGACGCTCTGCATCTACGGCGCAGAAAATGCAGACCGCAGAATAGCTTGTCATCATTCCTTCATGCGCAAATGAAAAAAGCAGGGCCAAGGCCCTGCTTTGTAAGTTTTTCGACAATTACACTGGTCTTAGGCTCACGTGAGTGGCAGCCAGCGCTCCTCCCTTGACGTTGTCGACGTCCGGCAACTTTGCGGTTGCCTGTGTTCTTATGGACACGGACCCTACTTAATGAATTCCGACCTGCCAAGCGGAT
>CAMDAL010000240.1 GCA_945888565.1 Devosia equisanguinis
GCCGAGGCGGACGTGCGAACGACAATCGACACCGCGCGGCTCAAAGGCGCAAATCCCTTCGACGTCATCCTCGCTACCCTCGCCTGAACGCGCCCAGAACGCGCCCAGAACGGTCAAAACGCGGCGTGCCCAAGGGGTGGGTAATTACGAAGAACCGGCGGCGGTTAATGATCAGCGGCCGGGGGAAGCCGAGCTGCTCGTCTTGAAGCCAACGCCAGAGAGACATGTCGCTGATGCCGCCAAAGCGGGCGCGGACCTGTTTGGCGGTGAGAAACTTGGGTTCCATCGGGATGCTCCGTTAGTTCGCGGGCATCCTCGTTAGGTCCGAGGGCATTGGCAGGGGGGGCAATGCCCTAAACTCACTTCGCCATTACTTTGAGCGCTTCATCCACAAACTCTTTGGCTGACAGCGGCGTGCTGGACCCCTTCTGCTCCTCGAATCTCTTGATCGTCCAATCGTAAAGATCCTTGGCCTCGCTAGGCGCCCGGACCGGCCTCTTGGATGTCGCGGGGTTGTCGGACGTGTAGGGGGCCGCCCTACTCAGGTTTTTTCGGAACTCGGTAAGCTGTTTGGCATCCAGTCGAGATCTTCTTGCGACATAGCCGGCGGCTTGGTCGAGGCCCATTTCATTCAGGAGTATCGTAACCAACGCCGCGGCATAGGACTTTTCTATCAGATCCATCCGCCCCTTTTTCGCCGTACCGGCAACATGCGGCGCGCGCTCAAATAGCGGATTGGAAATGCCTAGATTGGCATCATCGAAGGCGGCGATCAGTTCGAGAATGGGGTAACTGAGCGCATTCTCGATTTTGATTGTACGGAGATAATGAGAAATCGCGACAACTGCAGCATGGCACACCGCGCGACGCTCGTTTTCAGGTGGATCGTCTTCCTCTGGCCGGGCAGAAGCAGCTTCGCGGAGTTCCCGAACCAGTTGAACCTGCGCGTCGCTTTGTTGCCGGGCAAAGGCCACAGCGGCGTATAGCCTGTCCACACCTTCTGGCGGCATCCCGCGACCGAGTTCGGCTAGGTTGGACGCAATTCTGTTGAGGTGTTCGTGAAATACCTCGACTGTGCTTGGCGACCCGTCGCCGTCGGGAGGCACCGCCAATGCTTCGGCAAGTCGGGCCTCGAAAATGTCATCGGCCATGACCAAAACCCTGCCCTGTCAGCTTGACGACGTTGGAGCGGACTTCACCACGCACGATGTCAGCTACCGCACCGGCCCAGCTTTCCAACGCACGCTGCTTCTCCGCGAGATAGTCGTGCCGATTGTAGATCGCGGCGACACCGCTCAGCACGCCGCTCTTGTGGTTGAGGACGGCCTCGACGACGTGAATCGGATGACCGAGCCGTGCCATGCCGCTGGCCGCCGTTCGGCGTAGGTCGTGTAGCCGCCAGTCGGTGAGCTGGATGTTGGCGGGGTCGATGCCGCGCTCCCGCGCCTCAGCCTGAGCGACCTCAAGCATCCGCCGATCCAGAGCCGCCTTTCCCTTCGACCAGCCCGAGATCGGCACCCGGCCGTCAGTGGTAAACAGCAGGCCGGAGCCGTCAATCCGTGGCACGGTGGCAAGGACTTCCCGCGCCAGCGGGCTGAGCGGTACGGTATGTGCCCGGCCATTCTTGGTGCGCCCAGCAGGGATCGACCAATTCGTTGCAACGCCGAGGTGCAGCTCGCCGTCGGTGAGGCCGCCGACCTCGCTTCTGCGCTGCCCAGTCAGCAGCAGGAGCCTCACCACCGCGTTGAAGAGACCCGCCGGCTCGGTCGCCATCCACAGCCAGCGGATTTCATCGTCGGTGAGGACCCGGTCGCGGTCCCTGCCCTCTTCGCTGGTGGGCTTGTCGACGCTGGCCGTTGGCAATGCCGGGAGAGGATCACCGTGCACCCTCACCCAAGCGAAGAAGGGCTTCAGGATGGCGAGCAGCCGATTTGCCGATATCGGGGCGCCGGCCTTCACCATCGCCTCGAGGATGGCGAGCACGTCGCGGCGCACCACGTCTTGAACCCGCTTCTCTCCGATGGCAGGGCGCACCCACTTATCGAGCAGCCGGCGAACCTCAGCGGTGCTTGAGGTTTTGTGCTCGCCTTCGTATTTCACTAGATAATCGTCGATCAGGTCTTTGACCAAGTGCGAGCGGTCCCGCGCCCTCGCCCGAATAGCCTTGGCCTCGTCCACAGGATCGACGCCACGCTGAGCGCTCTTCATAGCCTCGAAAGCCTTCTCCCGCGCGTCACCCAGCCCGTAGGCCGGATAAGGTCCGATTGTCAGTTTGCGGGGTTTGCCGTCGGCGGGGGACCGGTACCGATAAGCCCAGCTCTTGGCGCCCGACGGCTGAACTACAAGGAACAGCCCATCACGGTCGGGCACTTCTCGGCGAGAGGGACCGGGCTTCAGCTTCTCGATGGCAGGCGCAGTAAGGGCCAACGGGCGGTCTCCGGGGTAATCACGGGGTAACCAAATCACCCCGTTAGGCCGTGTTGTGCAGTGTTACTAACACGACGGAACACCATAGCAAAACGCCAGCAAATCCGAGGCTCTTGTCATCCACAGATGTTATGCCAAGTAGGGCCGCGTTAGCTGCCGGTTTCGGTCTCCAAAACCGAGGGTCGAGGGTTCAAGTCCTTCTGCCCCTGCCACCTGCACTCCCGGACATCGCTACGCGTAGCCTGCAGAATCAGTCGCCGATGCGCACGAACACCATCTCGCTCGCCTTTCACAGCGTCAGGCCCCCTCCGGCGCCCGGAGGCGCTGAGCGTCGCGAGTTTGGCGAACTGCACCCGTGCCTGGGCCGGTTAGCACCACCTGCTTGACTGCTGAGCCGACGACGCAAGGCAACACACCGCCTCTCGCGCGCGAATGCGGGGAGGCTAGAGCATCTCCAGCGGCTGGCGACGCCGCGGGGGCGGGAACGCCTGGTCAAGCGCAGCGCGCTCGGCATCGGTAAGGCGGAGTTCGAGCGCGCCGAGGTTCTGCTCCATGCGCTGCAGGTTGCTGGTCTTGGGGATTGCCATCACCCCGGGCTTGTCCAGCACCCATGCAAGCGCGACCTGCGTGGCGGTAGCGCCGTGCGCCGCAGCGATCTCCTCGAGCGTGCCTTCATCGGACAGTTGCCCCTGCTCGATCGGCGAGTACGCCATCACCGGTATGGAGCGTTCCTGCTGCCAGGGGATCAGGTCGTGTTCGATGCCGCGGCGGGTCAGGTTGTAGAGCACCTGGTTGACGGCGCAATCGGCGCTGATGGTCGCCAGTTCCTCCATGTCATCAACATCAAAGTTGGAGACGCCCCAGCGCAGTATTTTTCCGGCGGCCTTGAGGTCATCGAAGGCGCGAACCGACTCTTCGAGCGGTGTACCGCCGCGCCAGTGCAGCAGGTAGAGGTCGAGCCGGTCGGTGCCGAGCCGCTTCAGGCTGTCCTCGCAGGCGCGGACGGTGCGCTGCCGCGAGGCATTGGATGGCAGCACCTTGCTGACGAGCCAGGTCGCGTCCCGCCTGCCGAGAATCGCTTCGCCCACCACCTGCTCGGCGCCGCCGCTGCCATACATCTCGGCGGTATCGATGAGGCTGATTCCCAGATCGAGGCCGCGACGGAGCGCTGCCACTTCCGCATCGAAGCGGCCGCGGCTTTCGCCCATGTGCCAGGTGCCCATGCCGTAGACGGGAATCGTCGAGCCATCGGGCAGCGGCGTGGTTGGAATGGCGGTCACAAGCGCACTCCTGATTATGTGTGAGGGATTGGAGCGGGTGAAGGGAATCGAACCCTCGTATTCAGCTTGGAAGGCTGCTGCTCTACCATTGAGCTACACCCGCATCGCAGGTTCCTGATAGCGAAGCGCCGCGCGCCCTGCAAGGCGTCGCGCAACGTTCTGGCATCATGGAGGAAGGGGTGGTGGGAGAGGTAGGACTCGAACCTACGAAGGCGTAGCCAGCGGATTTACAGTCCGCCCCCTTTGCCGCTCGGGACACTCTCCCGGTCCCTTGGGAACCGCTGGCTTGCGCCAGGCGCCGAACCGGTGTGCAAGACCCCGGTGCAGCGCGTGCGGTTTATGTAGACCGAGGCCCGGACTGTCAACACCGAATGTGACGCTTGAGCGATACTGCCGGGCATCGCTTGCCGCAGGGCCGCAAAACCGCTACCCGGTCAGCATGAGCCGCAACAAGTTTCCGCCCAAGCCGAAGTACGATCCGGACACCGGCCCGGTCTATCTCTATGGTATCCATACGGTTCGCGCCGCGCTGGACAATCCGCTGCGCGAGCGGAAAGCCCTGCTCGCGACGCCGAACGCGTTGGCACGCCTCACCGAAGGCGGCACCAGCCTCGCCGGCATGAAGCCGGTGGAGACAACGCCGAGAGAGCTCGACAAGCTGCTCGGCGCCGATGCGGTGCACCAGGGCGTGGCGCTCGAGGTGGAGCCGGTCTCGCGCTTCGGCCTCAAGGACATCGAACGGATGCGGCTGGTAGTGGTGCTCGACCAGTTGACCGATCCGCACAATGTCGGCGCGATTCTGCGCACCGCCTGTGCCTTCGGGGCCGATGCCGTCATCACCACGTCGCGCCATTCGCCGCGTGAAACCGGGGTGATGGCGAAGGCTGCCTCCGGCGCGCTCGATCTCGTGCCGCTGATCGAGGTGCGCAACCTCGGCGACGCGATCGAAACGCTCAAGGAACGCGGCCTGACGGTGATCGGGCTCGATTCCGAGGCCCCTGCCCCGCTGAAGCCGCGCACCGACGACGTGCCGATGGCGATCGTGCTCGGCTCCGAGGGCAAGGGCCTGCGGCTGCGCACCCGCGAACTGTGCGACGAGATGGTGCGGCTCGACATGCCGGGCGCGATAAAGTCGCTGAACGTTTCGAACGCCGCCGCCATCGCGCTGTTCGCGGCGACGGCCGGACGCCCATAAGAAAAGCCGCGGACTTTCATCCGCGGCCTTCTGTCATTTATCGTCGATCAGGGCAGCGTGCAGCGCACCATGGCGCGGGCATTGATGCTGATCAGGTCCGGTGTGGATTGGATCACCGCGAACGTCCGGTCGCCCGAAACGAGCGTGGCGCGCCCGTCGCGTGGCGTCACTGCGTCGGTCAACAGCAGTTCGGTCCCCTGCCGCAGGCTGACGCGGGTGATGACGGCGAAGTCGCCGCCGGGCTGATCGACTGTCCCACAGGCTTCGGCGTTCGGCGCCCAGACGCCGACATAGGGGTACTCCGTCCTGTCGGTCTTCTGTGCCAGCAGCGTATCGGGCTTGTAGGCCGGAGAAACCGGGGCTGGCTCCAAAGCCATCGGCTCGGCAGCGGCGACCGCCTCTGCGGCCTCGGCGGCCGTTTCGGCGGGAGCTTCCGCAGCCTCGACCGCCGCAGCCGCGTCTGCGGCACCGCGGGATTCCGCGTCACCGGCTGCCGGGGTCTCTGCTTGGGTAGCAGCAGGAGTAGCCTCTCCCTCGGTAACGGCAGCCGCAGCGTCCGCGGCGCCCTTCGATTCGGCTTCGGTGGCAGCGGCGGCAGGCTCCGCAGCGGGCATCGCTGCAGCGGCCACGGCTGCCTCGGCATCGGCAGCGCCGCGGGCAGCGGCATCCGGCGTTGTCAGAGTTGAAGCCTCGGGCTCGGTCGCGGGAGCAGCCTTTGCCGCAGCGACAGCAGCTACGGCATCGGCGCTGCCGCGGGCCGCGGCCTCACCGTCGACCGTCACGGCAACGCCAGGTGACGTAACCGACTCGGCGAGGGCCGCCTCGGCATCCGCCTTGCCCCTTGCATTTGCGGCGTCAGCAAGCGCCTGGGCGGCCTGCCTGTCCTCCTCCGCCTTGGCGGCAGCCTCGGCGGCGAGGCGCTCTTCCTCGGCCTTGGCAGCAGCGGCGGCCTCAGCGGCAACGCGCTCTTCCTCAACCTTTGCGGCGGCAGCGGCCTCAGCGGCCACGCGCTCTTCCTCCGCCTTCGCAACGGCAGCGGCCTCAGCGGCCACGCGCTCTTCCTCGGCCTTCTGATCGGCGGCAGCCTTTTCGGCGGCTGCCTGCTCTTCGGCTGCCAACTGCTCGGCTTCAGCTTTCTCGGCATCGGCGGTGGCGGCGGGCGTCGCGGCGGGCGTCTGCGCAGCAGGTGGCGGCGGCGACTGGTTATTGTCGCAGGCAGCAAGGGTCAGGCCGACGGCCAGCAGCAGCGGCAGGCCAAGGGAGGTGGAGAGTTTCATCTTGGATAGTCCTCTTTGCGAGCGGCTCGGTCCGGCCGGCAATCACCGGTTCGTGCCATAAGACACTCCAGCTTGGGCCTGCACAATGGCTCATGGAGCAATGGCTTTGCCCAGATCTCGATAGCCAGTCGATGTGACGCCACGTTGTCGCCGCCGGCGCGCCCGCGCTAACTTTGCCGGAGATATCTCGACGCTTGCCCCACGCGCACCACGATGCTAGCAAGCGCACGGACTGCCGGTATAGCTCAGTTGGTAGAGCAACTGATTTGTAATCAGTGGGTCGCGGGTTCGATTCCTGCTGCCGGCACCATATTATGAAGCTAAGCCCCTGTTTTTCATATGAAAA
>CAMDAL010000241.1 GCA_945888565.1 Devosia equisanguinis
GGTTAATGACCCGTTAACCATGCGGGGTTACCGGGAAGCTCCGCCTCGCATTTTACATAATCGGGGCGCATGGTGGGTAAGAATTACCACTGACTTCCGCGCTCCAGGGCCACGGCGACACGGAACCTCGGCGACGAGTGGGAGATCCGGCATGCAATTTCTCTCCAGCCTGCTCGGCGGTTCGGGCGACACGCTCGTCACTTCGGCGCTGGCGCTCGGCGTGGTGCTGGTGCTGATCGTGCTCGGGCTGTGGGTGCTGAAGTTCTTCATGAAAGCCGGGACCGCGATGCGCTCGCAGGGGCGGCGGGTGCAGATCGTCGAGCAGGTGCAGGTGGACGCCAAGCGGCAGCTGCTGGTCATCCGCCGCGACAATGTCGAGCACCTAGTGATGACCGGCGGGCCGCAGGACGTGGTGATCGAGACCGGCATCGCGGTGGCCGACAAGCCCGCGCTGCCCTCGCGCCGGCAGCCGCCGCAGGATGTCGAGGAGCCGGCAAGAGTGGCATCCGCTCCCGTCGCGGCAACGCCGGAGCCGCCACGCGCGACGGCGCTGCGGCCGCATATCGAGCGATTGCGCGATTTCGCCCGGCCCGCTGGCGGCCGGCACTCGCCGTCGCTGCGGCATACCGGGTTGCTGCGTCCGGTCAGTGTCGGTGAACCGGCTGTGATCCCGATGACGACGATCGCTGGGGATAACTCCGGCCGCGGCAAAGGCGACTCAGCTACAACCGGCCGTATCGACACCAACGGGCGGACGGCGCTTGGCGCTCAGGTTTCATTCGGCGAAGACGGGACGACCGACAACCGCTGACCCGGCGGCCGGAGGGTTACGCCTGCGACGCTGGCTGGCGCTAATCGGTTTCGCCGCCGCCTTCATCCTGCCGACCCTGGCGTTCGCCCAGGACATCTCGGTCAATTTCGGCGACGACGCCACGATCACCGAACGGGCGGTGCAGCTCGTCGGGCTGATCACGCTGCTTTCGCTGGCGCCATCCGCGCTGGTGATGGTGACGAGCTTCACCCGCATCGTGGTGGTGCTCTCGCTGCTGCGGACCGCGATCGGCCTGCAGACGGCGCCGCCGAACTCGGTGATGGTCAGCCTCGCGCTGTTTCTCACCATCTTCGTGATGGGCCCTACCCTGCAGCAGAGCTACGACAACGGCATCGCGCCGCTGATCGCCGGGGAGATCGAGGTGCAGGAGGCGTTCGACCGCGGGTCGGAGCCGATCCACAACTTCATGGCGGCGAATGTGCGCGAGGAGGACGTGCGGCTGTTCTTCGAGATGTCGCAGACCGAACCGCCAGCGGATGCGAGCGCCATTCCGCTGCAGATCCTGGTGCCGGCGTTCATGATCTCCGAGCTGCGGCGCGCCTTCGAGATCGGCTTCCTGCTGTTCCTGCCCTTCGTCATCATCGACATGGTGGTTGCATCGGTGCTGATGTCGATGGGCATGATGATGCTGCCGCCAGTGGTGATCTCGCTGCCGTTTAAGCTGATCTTCTTCGTCTTGGTGGACGGCTGGCACCTGGTTGCGGGGTCGCTGATCCGGAGCTTCGTCAGCGTCTAGCGGAATTGGCCTGACTGACTCGAACTGCCACGCAGGGAGTCCGTACCGCCCCTCCACCAGCCTTCGGCTGGTCCCCCTCCCCCGCTTCGCGGTGGAGGACCACCGACCGTGTCGGCGCTTCGATCAGGCGGCGTTGGGGAGCTTGGGGGCGTTGGGGACGACCGAGTCCTGGCTGGCGTAGAGGTCGCGGTAGGAGGCGAGGAAGGCGTCGAGGGAATCGAGGCCGGCGACCTGCTGGGCGACCTTCTTGAACTCGGCGCTGGTGGGCGCGACTTCCTGCGTCACGTAGTCGAACAATGGCCACTCGGCCGACTGGGCCATCTCGCCGGAAAACTTCGAGCGCAACCGCGAGACGCCGAGCTTGTCGCCGGCGAGCACGTAGCCGACCGCCGCCTTGACGACGTTGAGCCGCGAGGCCTGGGTCATCTGCGGGGTGCTGCCGTCGGGGCTGTACATGACTTCAATCAGGTCGGCGGCGCGGCTGTAGTTCTTCGCCTTCCAGTAGCCATCAACGCGCAGCAGATCGGCGTCACGGCCCTCGAGACGGGAGATGAGGTCGACGGCGAGGTCCTGCCGGCCCGAGTCGATGAGCGCACGGGCCTCGAGGACGCGGCGCTGGCGTTCAAGCTGCGGGGGCAGTTCGGCCATACGGGTATCGTTGATGGCGCGCAGCGCGCCGACGGGGTCGCGGTTCGCGATGCGGATCATGGCGAGGTCGGCCGCCACCTGGGCGCGGGCGATACCGGACAGGCGGCTGTTGATCTGGTACTCGAGCAGATCGCCGGCCTGGGCCAGCAGGTCGACCTTGACGAGGCGGCGTGCCAGGTTGCGGATCATCTCGTCGCCGCGGGTGCCCGGCGGGGTCAGCTGGCGGAAATCGTAGTAGAGCGACAGGGCATCAAGGTCGCCCAAGGCGTCGGCGCCACCATTGAGGTAGAGGTGCTCGAAGGTCTTTTGGGCGTCGCCGATCAGCTCGGAGATTGGCTGGCTGTCAGGGAAGAGAGCGGCGGCCTCACGCACGGTCTCGAAACCGGCGCGGTAGTCGCTGTTGGCGAAGTAGAGTTCGGCCAACAGCTTGTCCATGTCGGCTTCGAGCTTGCCGCCACGCCAGAGCAGCGCCTCAGCAGCCAGCGTCTCGGTGGCCTTCTTGAGATCGATGCGGCCGTCCTTCTGCAGCAGGAGCAGGGTACGGTAGACCGCTTCGGCGCGCGTCGGACGGACGTCGGCGGCTATGACCTGGCCGTAGGTGTCGAGCGCCTCCTGGACGTGGTCCTCCAGCTCGGCAATGCGGCCCTGCATCAGCTGATACATGCTGACTTCCTCGGGCACGAGCTTGGGAAACTCAAGCTTGCCGATCAAGCGAAGGGCAAGCGGCGTGTCGCGCGTTTCGACCGCCGAACGCAGCGCGGCGAAAAGGAAATTGTTGCGCACCCAGAGCGAATAGGACGGATAGACACCCTCGGCCGCGATGGCATCGAGACGCGAGCCCTTGAAGTCGCCGGCGTCCGAGCGGGCGATGGTCCGCCACATCAGGGCGTCGGACTCTTCGCCAAAGGTGCCGCCGTTGAGCACGGACAGCGCATCGGAGGCGCGCCCGGACAGGGTATCGGCGATCGCCTTGCTGAGCCGCAGATTCTTGCGCAGATCTTCGTTGGAGAGCTCCTTGTCGAGTACGCCGAGAACGCCGAGCGCTTCGAACGAGAGCTGGTTGGCAAGGTAGAACTGAGCGAGATCGAGCCGGGCGACGTCGCGCAGGCGGCCTTCGGTCGAGGCGGCGCGAACCATCATCTCCTGCTCACGAGCCACCAGTTCTGACGGATCGTCTTCGCGCCAGACCTCGAGGTCGAGATAGGAGTCGCGGAATTCGGGTGCATTGCCGGCATCGAGCACGCGGCTAGCCTCGACCGCCGACAGGGTCAGGCCGCCGCCAGCCGTGATCAGCACGCCCTCCTCCTCGACAGCTACATCGAGCGTGGTGTTGTGCGGCTCGATGACGAGGCCGTGGGCGGACTTCAGTGCGGCGAAATCGACGTAGCGCAAGTCGCGGGCGAGACCGCGCGCGGGTGGCAGCACGGTGACGACACGGAGCGTGTCGCCGACGATCGGATCGCGCAGCACATGTACCTTGCCGGGATTCTTGATGTCGGCGGCCATCTCGAACAGCCCGTCCTGGTCGCGATGGCGGCTCAGGGTGATGGGCTCGGTAGCATTGAGGAGCACGTCGCCGAGCGACAGCACCCACGAGCGCCCCTCCGAGCCGAGCGTGGCGAGCCGGTCGACGCTGAGATCGATGCGGACCACCTTGGTGGTGCCGGCAGCCACAACCTCGACATTGTCGGCTATGGCCGACATGGCATCAGCGGGAGACGGCGGCAGCACGTCCTGGCCGCTGTCGAACACCATCCAGACCGTGTCGCCGCGGCGGAAGACAGCGGCCGCGGTGTCATCCTCGAACGGGAAGGTGACGCGGATGGTGCCGCCGAGATTGGTGACGTGCGGCGTGACCGGGCCTCCCGCCGAGTGGACGTCGGTCTCCTCGTCCTGAACCTGCATGCCGAGGCGGGCTGCCTTGCGGCGCGCCTCTTCCTCGGCGGCAGCTTCGGCCTGGGCTTTGGCCTGCTTCTGGGCCTCTTCGGCCGCCAGTGCCGCCTCCAGCCCTTCCTTTGCAGAGAGGTCGATATCGACGACGAACTGGCGTGGAGTGAGCTGGTAGAAGCGCGGCGTCACGCCGTCGGCGACGGTGAAGGCGACGCGGGAGCCCAGGGCGCTGACCGAGTTGGTGGCGCCCTTGAATTCCTTGGGCAGGTCGGCCTTGAGGGCGTAGAGATCGATCGGTACCGGCCAGTCGAAATCGAGCGTGCCGGCAGCGCCACGGAAGGCGAACTTCGCCTCGGTATCGACGCTCCAGTCGAACTGCAGGCGCAGGAAGGTCGGGTTGCGGCCGAGACGGACAGTGGCGACCGGTTGCACGCGCCTGGCTTCATCCGCCTTGCGCTGGGCTTCGGCGAGTTCGGCGGCCTTCTTGGCGCGATCGGCGAGCCGCGCCACGATTTCAGGCGGCAAGGATGGCGGCAGGCCCTGCCAGTTGAGCGGCATCAGGTCGATGAAGAGCTTCTCGCCCGCTTCCATACGGTTAAGGTTGAAGCTGGTGCGGAGGCCGATGCGGATCCCCCTGCCGTCCGGGTCGGCACGGGCAACTGTGGCATAGCCCGACATGACCACTGCGATATCGGGCAGGACGACGGAGATCGGCGAGGTGAACTCGATGGCGAGCACGCCGTTGTCGTACTTCACCCGGTATGGCGGGAGGTCGAGACGATCGGGGAAATCGATCACCAGCCGGCCGAAGCCTGCTTCCTGCGTCGCGATGATCTGGGCCTTGTCGGCGGCATGCACCAGCGCCGGCCACATGACGACGAGCATGGCAAGCAGGGGCGCAAGGATGCGCCATGGAGACCGGTGGGCCCCGCTCTTCGCTGCGTTCTGCGCCTTCATACCGGCTTCTGCCGCCCCGTAGCTGTAGCGAGGGAGCATAGAAAGCCGGGCTTAACGGCGGACTAAGAGGCCAGCGCAATTGCGCGCAATGATTGAGCTATCTTCCGGCGGCGCATTGGCAACGCTGCGCGCCGGCGCCCCTCGTCCGCCCAGTCCGAAGGTCATTGTCGAAGTTACAGAGTCGAGTGTTCGGGCCGCCCTTCCACCACGCTTCGCGTGCTCCCCCTCCCCCGCAAGCGGTGGAGGACCACCGGCGGCCGGCGCGCGGGGCCGCGGTGCTGATCGTAGCTACTGGCCGACGATTTGCGGGAGGTTGGTGAGGTCCTGGTCGGTGGTGGCGGCGAGCGCTGCGGGAGGGGTATTGGCGGCGGCAATGCCGTCGGTCAGCGCCTTGGCCTTGAGCGGGTCCATGCGGGCGAGGATCGGCGCCATCTTGCGCGGATTCATCGCCTTGGTGACGCCCAGCAGCACGGGCATGTCGAGCTCGTTGAAGATCACCGCGGCGTCCTTGGGCTTCATGTTCTCATACATGGCGACAAGGCTGACGAACTGCTGCTCCTCGGCCATCTTGTTGTCGTCGACCAGCTTGCCGATGCGCTCTTCGAGGGCCCTGAGTTCGGCAGTCCGCTCGGCAATGCGCTGCTCGGCGGCATCCATCAGCGTCAGGCGCATGTCGAGCTCCTTCTCGCGCTGGTCGAGCTCGGTGCGGCGTTCCGCGAGACGCTCGTTGATGGCGGTTTCGCTCGATGTATCCTCGATCGTATCGGCCAGCGGCACCATGGTGCCGGTCGCCGGGTCCTTGATCAGCGGCAGGGCATCGCCGTATTCGTTGACGCCGGCATCGGGGAGGCAGGGGCCTTCGATGGGGGCTGCTTCGCCGCCGCCGTGACCGTCGTCCGTCGCTTCAGCCGCCGCGTCCGATGGCGGACAGGCCGCTGCGGATACGTCGACGTCGGATGGTCCGACCTCGGGCGTCTCCGAGCCGTGGCCCCCCTCTTCCGATGCCCCCCCGTGGCCGCCTTCGTCCGCCGCCTCGGAAGGAAACTCCATGGTCACCGCAGGATCCTCGAGAGTGGGATCCTGATCGAGCATATCAACACCGGTGCTGGCCACGTCGGAGGGTTCCCCCGATGTCTCGCCGCCGCCTCCTGCTGCCTGGACCACAGTGGTACCGATCAGCGAGTAGCCGCCTTCCGTGACCAGGCCGATGCCCTTGAACAGCAGCAGGGCGGCCGTTGCAGCGATGACGATCGGGAGCAGCCGCGGCGGGGCAAGCTTCATGCGGCGTTCCCCCGGATGCGCGGCCGCATGGACAGCTGATCGAGCGCCGACTGAACCTTGTTCGGCTCGGCGAAGCGATCGTCCATGGGCGTCGTGGCGCGGGCGGCAGAAGTGATCTTGGCGAGCTTGTCCATGATCTGGTGGCCG
>CAMDAL010000242.1 GCA_945888565.1 Devosia equisanguinis
GGCGGCGGCGGTGGAGGTTCCGGCTGCGCGAGCGCCTGCTGCTGTTGCGGCGGCGGTGGCGGTTCAGGCTGGGCAAGTGCCTGCTGTTGCGGCGGCGGCGGCTCCTCCTTGGCCTCCTGCGGCTTCGGCTCCTCGGGCTTGGATTCCGCCGGCTCGGGTTCCGCCGGCTTGGTTTCCTCTTTCGGGCCTGCCTCCTGCACCGTGTCGGGTGTGGGCATGTCGGTCGCGCGCGGGGACGGTGTCTCGGCACCGGCGACGTCGCGCGGGTTGGTGCTGAGCTCGGCGGGAGGGGGCGGCAGGCCGAGGCGCATCGGCGGTGCCGCGGGCTGCGGCTTGGGCGTCGGCGCGTTGGCGGCGGGCGGCGGCGGCGGCGGGGCAGGAGCGGCGGCTGGCTCCGGCGTCGGCTCGGTCTTCTGTTCTGCGACCGGGGTCATGGCCTCCGGTGCATCCATCGTGATCTCGATGGCATTCTCGTAATGCTCCACCGGACGCAGCGGCGAGATCCAGAACAGCGCCAGTCCCACGCCGACATGCAGCAGCACCGCCAGCGCCACGGCTGAGGGCGGCATGTGCTCGAAGCGGGAGTAGGTGAGACTGACGTCGTGGGTCACGGTGACCCCGTTCTACGGGGCGGCCCGGCGGGCCGCTAGTTGATCGGCTCGGATTTGTAGACGCCCCACATGCCGCTCCGCTCGATCCAGCCGCTCACGCCCGAAACCTTCACCCGGCACCAGTCGCCGGCGCAGGAGCGGATCTCGCCCAGGACTTCGGGCTCGAGCCGGGCCACGACCTCGGCCGATGAGGCCGGCGTCTTGTGCAGGCTGGCGGTTTTTGCGTTGATGATGAAGGAGCGCTTGCCGGTGAGCAGGCTCTGGTGAACCCAGCCGCTCGCCCCCTGCCAGTCGCGGATTTTGCGCCAGTTTTCGTACTCGGCGACGATCTCGACGGGCATGGCCTTGCGCTTGAACACCCAGTCGACCGGATAGCGCGAGCCCGGCCCGGTGCGGACATTGACCTCGTCGGAGCGCAGGGAGGCGAAACGGGGAATGGGCAGGCCGGAGCCTTTGCGCTGGACGTTGGTCGGTTTGTCGGCCGCGAAGGCTGCTTTGCCGCCGGTCTGGGGCAGGGAAAATGCCGCCAGGGCAACGGAGAAGGCGCAAAGCAGGACCGACGATCGAATTCCCATTGCCGCCTATATACCTGAAATCTTCATATCGGGCGACAAGTAGCTGAAAAGGCGCGACTTTCGGGCAGGACGAAAGGCGGGGGCGTTTGCTGGACAAAACGCGCGCGGACTTGGTAATCGGGCTTAGTCCCTGTCTCGAGCCAGCGCCGGTCCCCATTCACATGCCGTCCACCCCCAAGAAAAAGCCGCTGGTGATCGTCACCCGAAAGCTCCCCGACGCCATCGAGACGCGTCTGATGGAGCTTTTCGACACCCGCCTGAATGCCGATGACAAGCCGCTGACCGGCCCCCAGCTGGTCGAGGCCGTGAAGGCGGCCGACGTTCTGGTGCCCACGGTGACCGACCGGATCGACGCCCGCGTGCTGTCGCAGGCGGGGCCGAAGCTGAAGCTGATCGCGTCGTTCGGCACCGGCGTCGACCATATCGACCTCGACACCGCCCGCCAGCGCGGCATCACCGTCACCAACACGCCGGGCGTGCTGACGGAAGACACGGCCGACATGGCCATGGCGCTGGTCCTGGCCGCGTCGCGTCGCGTGGGCGAGGGCGAGCGGCTGGTGCGCAGCGGCAAGTGGTCCGGCTGGAGCCCGACCTCGATGCTGGGCGCCCGCCTGCAGGGCAAGCGCCTGGGCATCGTCGGCATGGGCCGCATCGGCCAGGCGCTGGCGCGCCGCGCGCGCGGCTTCGGCCTCGCCATCCACTATCACAACCGCAAGCGCGTTCACGGCGAGATCGAGCGCGAGCTCGAGGCGACCTACTGGGAGAGTCTCGACCAGATGCTGGCGCGCATGGACATCGTGTCCGTGAACTGCCCGCACACGCCGGCGACGTTCCACCTTCTGTCGGCCCGGCGCCTCAAGCTGATGAAGCCGACCTCGATCCTCGTGAACACCGCGCGCGGCGAGGTGATCGACGAGAACGCGATGGTGCGCATGCTGAAGGCGGGCGAAATGGCCAGCGCCGGGCTCGACGTCTACGAGAACGAGCCGCAGGTGAATCCGAAGCTGCTCGAGATGGATCGCGTGGTGCTGCTGCCGCACATGGGCTCGGCCACGCTCGAAGGTCGCATCGAGATGGGCGAGAAGGTCCTGATCAACATCAAGACCTTCGCCGACGGCCACAAGCCGCCGGACCGGGTGCTTGCTACCATGTTCTAAAGGAAGCTCCGTCGTCTCGACCGGAGCACCGAAGGTGCGGAGTGGAGAGACCTTCTCTCCACCAAAAGCCGACAAATCGTGGAGAGTAGGTCTCTCCACTTCGCCTCGCTGCGCGAGGCTGCGGTCGAGACGACGGGATTTGTCGTGTCGATCCGCACCTATAAATCCCCCTCCACCATCTCGCGCGCCCGACCTGGGCGCCGATCGGGATGGTGAGCGACGTCGAGTACATCCAGACCGCGATGGCGGCGCTGCCTGCCGCTGCTGCGTGGCGGAGAAAGCCGAGAGACGCCGCTGCCGAAACCCGCGGCCGGCTCAGGTCAGACGTTGTGCTCGATCAACGCGCCATTTTCGAGAATGAGCCCTTTCGCCGTCGGATACACGAACGAAAGCAGTTTCCTCAGCTTGTCCTTCTTTCTCGTTCCGACATGGTCTTCCACGAGCCTCAGCGACGTGGCCAAACCGGAACAGGGGCCATTGGTCGTCAGATGCCTGCCATCCTGCACGAAATTGATCTCGGGATTCCTCACCAGTTTCGCGGCAGGAATCTCACGCTCGAATCGATTGTACTGATTCATGTACGTGGTGCAGTGAATGCCGTCGAGAAGACCGGCATGTCCCAGCACGAATGAGCCCGTGCAGACGGACATGATGTACTTGTTGTCTTTTTGAGTCCCGATCTTGTGGATGTAGTCGAGCGTTCCGTTTGCCTTGAGCTTCTCGGTGGCCCTCGCCCCTTCGCCGCCGGGAACGACGACGACGTTGGCACCCGGCGCACTGTCGAAGGTGTAGTCGGCCACGCATCTCGTGCCGGACGACATCGACAGCGGCTCCGTCGTCGGGGCGACCGTGAACAGGTTCGGCAGCCTTCTGGACGTACCGTTGAAGGTGTAGCTGAAGGTCTCTTCCGTTACGTCGTCCTTCTCCGGAAGCGTGTCGAATGTCGTTGCAAACCAGAACATCTCCCAAGGTCCGCTGACATCCAGCCCATCGGCGCCATCGAACATGACGATGGCGATGTTCAAGTCTCTCATTTGATTGGTCATTCTTTACCTCGAAGGCAGGCGGGAACCGTAACACTCTGCCGGACTTCCGGGAACCATGGGCGGCCAATGGAAGACGGCGTGCGGCACAGCGTTTTCGCCGAAGCCGGCGAAAACGCGAGAAGGCGCTGCCGCCCGCCAGCGCGTCGTCGCAATGCCGCCAGCGGCATTGCGACTTGAACGCGCTATAAATCCCCCTCGACCATCTCGCGCGCCCGGTTGTCGATCAGCACGTCGCGCGTGGCGCGTCCGACCTGGGCGCCGATCAGGATGGTGAGCGACGTCCAGTACATCCAGACCATGATGGCGGCGAAGCCCGCGGTGGCGCCGAACGCCGAGGTGAGCTGGGTCACCTCGAAATAGAAGACCAGCGCGCGGTTGCCGGCGGCGAAGAGCAGCGCGTTCACCAGGCCGCCGATCAGCGCGTAGCGCCAGGGCACGTTCCCTGTCGGCAGCCACTTGTAGATCAGGGTGAAGAAACTCGAGAGCAGGCCGTAGTGCACGAAGGTCGAGATCGCCGGGCCGATCCAGACGCCGAGGATCGGGAATCTCTCCAGCACGCCGGCATAGGCCGAGACCAGCACGCTGGCCAGGATCACGAGGATCAGAAGCACACCCAGCACGACCATCAGCAGCACGGCGAGCAGTCGCGACTTCAGGCCGGCCAGCACCGGATGGACCGTCGGGCCCTTGTTGCCCCGCCAGATCGCGTCGATCCCGTCGTCCAGTTCCACGAAGACGCGGGTGCCGGTGTAGAGCAGCACGGCGGCGCCGGCGAGGGCGGCGATGCCGCCGCCGCGGAACAGGTCCTCCGAGGCGAAGCGGCGGATGGTGCGCAACTGGTCCTGCGCCACGACGGTGCCCAGCGCATCGAAGATCGCCTCCTGCGCCATGAACCTGCCGACGAACGGCTCGGCGATCGCGATCGTGAAGATCATGATCGGGCCCAGCGCGAACATCGTATAGAACGCCATCGCCGCGGCCGAGGTCGAGAGCCGGTTCGCGAAATAGCCGTAGCCGGCCTCGTAGGCGATACGCCAGAGCGTGTGAATCATGGGTCAGCGCAGATGGGCGATGGCGTTGGCATAATACGCAAGGACCGGCCGCTCGGTTGCCACGACCGAGAAGAGTCCTTCGCCACTCTCTTCTAGCAGATGGCGCAGCGAGAGCATGCGCAGGCCGACATGGAACGCATAGTCGCGGTCGCCGCGCGGCAGGTAGAGCTTCGCGCCACGCGCCTCGAAATGCGCGATCAGGTCCGAGGCCCGGACCTTGAGCTCGAGTTCGTCGAGCGGCCCCTCCGCTTCGAGCAGGATCGTCGCCATCAGCGACACCGGCAGGACGGGGACCAGACGGGCGATCTCGCCCATCACGTCGTTCGCCAGCCGGCCGATCACCTCGAAGCGTTGCTCCTTGTCGAGCGTGCGGAGGTCGCCGCCCCTCGGCCCACCATGGGCGGCCAGCCAGCCGCGCGCCGAGATCGGGCCGCCGAAATTCACGCAAGCGTACCCGAAGCGATGCCATTGGCCGCGCAGCATCAGCCCGAGCTGGCTCGCCCAGAAGGCGAGCGCCGTGCGCACGGCGAACCAGGCGCTGCGCCGGCCCGCCTCGCGGTCGAGCGAACGCAGCAGCGTCCGGTCCTCCAGCACGCGATCGTAGTTCAGCGCCACCGGCACGAAGACGATGTCGTGCGTGCCCTTGGGATCGAACGATTTCAGCATGTAGTCGAACAGGCCGAGCTTGGGCTCGCGCAGGCGGCCGTCGCGCGACAGGCCGCCCTCGGGATACATCGCCTGGGCGACGCCGGCCTCGGTCGCCATGTGAACGTAGCGTTCGAGCACCCGCCGGTAGATCGGGCTGTCGGAGTTGCGGCGCACGAAATAGGCGCCCATCGACCGGATGAGCTGCTGCAGCGGCCAGATTCGCGCCCACTCGCCCACCGCGTAGGAAAGCGCCGTGCGCTCGGCGGCGAGGAAGGCCACCAGCACGTAATCCATGTTGCTGCGGTGGTTCATCACGAACACTACGGTCGTGTCGGGCGACACGCCGGCCAGCGTGCGTTCGTCGGCGTAGCCCAGGCGCACGCGATAGAGAAACCGCGCGACGGTGCGGGCGATCGAGTAGCCGACCCGGAAATAGATGTAGGCGTTGAAAGTCGGCACGATCTCGCGTGCGTAGCGATGGACTTCCGTCATCGCGACCTCGCGCGGCACGCCCTGGATGCGCGCGTGTTCGTTGGCGGCGGCCACGACCTGCGGGTCGTAGATCAGGCGGTCGATCAGGACCTGCCGCTTGGTGAGCTGGAACGGCTTGATCTCGACGGCGAGGCGGCGGTTGACCCGGTCGATCAGCCGGTTGAGCCGGCGTCGCAGGAACCAGCGGCCGCTCGGGATCAGCAGCCGGTCGAGCAGCGACCACAGCGCGAAGGCCAGGATCGCGACGAACAGCCAGAGCGGAACGGTGACAGGTTCGCCCATTTCCGTCCTTCGCGCCCTTCCCGTGCCGTTCGCGTCAGTATTGTTTCAGGCCGAGGCCGGCGATCGCGAGCAGGATCGAGGCGATGGCCAGCACGGCCACCGATGCCAGCGTCCCCACCAGGCGACCCTTCGGGATCAGGCCCAGCATGCCGCCGGCATGCAGGACGCGGGCGACCAGCAGCACCACCGACAGGGCCGCGACCGTGCGGAAGCCGTAGAAGTCGCTCGCCATGTAGATCATCAGCAGGGTAAGCGGCGCGAACTCCACCAGGTTGCCGTGCGCCCGCACTGCCGCCTGCATCCCGGCATCGCCGCCGTCCCCCAGGTTGATCCGCTTGCGGCCCCGCATCAGGCCGACATTCAAGGCAAGGGCAACCGCCAGAAGGCCCAACAGCCCGGCGCAGACGTAGAAGACGGGCATCGGCAGCTCCCCTCGATTTGACGGTATTCTATGGCCATATTGGTTGGGGACCAGCACGCGAAAGCAAGAGGAGCCTCGTCATGTGGCGGATTCTGCGCAGGAAGACCGAGATCCCGACGGCCGATCGTGCCCTGCCGGGCCGCCCCGCGCCGGACTTCGAGATCCCGGTGATGCACTACGTCAATGGCAACCGCATCCAGGCGC
>CAMDAL010000243.1 GCA_945888565.1 Devosia equisanguinis
GGCGCTGATCCCCAATGGGCTCGATGTGATCGACCCGTTCTGGAAGAACCTGTTCGAGAACGCGCTGACGGTGCAGTTCAACCACCGGCTGCTGGCCTATGTGCTGGTCGGCTATGTCGCCTGGCTGCTGTGGCGGCAGTGGCGGAGCGGCGGCTTCGGTGGCGTGCACGGCTGGCTGCCGCGGATCGCGGTGCTGACCGGGCTGCAGGTGGTGCTGGGCATCCTGACGCTGGTGTATGCGGTGCCGATCTCGCTGGCGCTGGGGCACCAGGCACTGGCCTTCATGCTGGCGGGCGCCGTCACGGCCTATCTGGCGGACGCGACGGCGCGGGGATAGCCGGATGCGGCAATGGACGCGCGCCGTCAGATGAACTGAATCAAGTCCGACATAAACCAGATGTCGTCGACCTGTGCCGGGGCCGGGCGCGCTTCCGAGTTGGCGAGGGCCGGCGCGGCGTTGGCGGCGGCAGCGAGATTGAAGCCACCGGCCGAGAGGCTGCCCAGAAAGGTCTCGGCGACGATCAGGCCTCCGACGGTTCCGAGCTGCGGTCCATCGGTGAACTGCTCGGCCTCGCACAGCATGTAGTACCAGAGCGGCGTGGCATAGCCGAGTGAGGCATCGATCCGCAGGGCCTCGATCTTGTCCAGATCGCCGAATCGCGCCGCCGGAAAGAGCTGTTCGGGGGCGAGGCCAGCGATGCCGCCATAGAGTTCGGAAAGGTAGGAGGCTGCCTGCTGCCCCGAGGGGAGACCGAAATCGACCCCGCGGCGGATATTGCGCTCGGCAAGGGAGACAGGTGGCTCGCCAATGGCCGGCGGTGGCAGCTGGAACACCACCCGGGCGATGCCGGTGTCGATCGGCGCGCCGCGCTGTGCCGTTTCCGAGCCGATATCGAAGAACAGCGGCCAGTCGACGGTCGTTTCTGCCGTCAAGGCGTCGTTGCCGCGCAGATCGGTGCCCGAGGGGCCAAAGAGCGGACGACCGCCCGCAGCGTTCAGCCGGTAGCCATTGAGCAACTGGCTATGGCCGAGCCGGAACACGGCATGGGCGAATTCGACCGGCATGGCAACCGGTGCTGCGGCCGCGGCGCCGGGCACGAGCGTGTGGATGTCATTGACGATGGGCTGGCCCGCACGGGTTGCACCGACCACGTCCAGAAAGCTCTCAAGCGCGCGGGCATTCATGCGTTGATAGAAGGTGTTGCCGGCGGCCAGTCCGCGCAATACGGCATCAATATGGGCTTGCTGCACGATGCGGGGCAGATAGTCGGCAAAGACGATCCGCTGATAGGCGGCGATCACCGCCGCCTTGGTGTCGCGAAACCTGGCACCGCCGGGTCGGAGTTCGGCAGTGGAGCCGGACTTGGTTTCATGAAGCCTGTTGTGCAGCCGCTGGAACAGCATGTGGACCTGCGCGATGAGCTTGTTCTCATCATTGCGCGGATCGGCGATCAACCGGTTGTTGCGGAAGGCCGGACCGCGCGCGAAGTCGATGGTTCCGTCTTCGGCGGTATTGAGGATGAATAGCCCGTCGGCGTCGAACAGGTCCGGCTGCGCATTGCCCAGCAGCCCATAGACGCTGTCCAGATCGAACAGACCGAGCCGTCCGTTGGTGCAGTTTGGCTTGCCATCTTCCAGCACGCGCTGGCGCTGCCCGATGGTGGGATTGGACGGGACCACCTCGTTGTCGGCGCCGATCACACGGAACTCGGTCAGATCGTGGTCGATGAACTGGCCGAGAAAGGTGAAGCCGGCCGGGTTGCCCGGCTTGGCGGTTGCGGGCGGGACATTTTCGGATAGGGGGCCGCCGGCGCCCGACAGCAGCGCGATGGCGTGGCTGCTGTAGACGTGGTTGGCGGCCTCGAACAGGCGCCCGAACGGGGCCTTCAAGCCGCTCGGCGTCAAGGTTGCGGGGTCGATGACGGATACCCAGCCGTGATGTGCCATATGTCCCTCCAAGGTTGGGAGGATGAAAGCCCAGTCAGGGTGCTTTGGCATCGGCGGTTCAGCACCAACGGGAGTAGCACCTAGGGGCTGGGTGGCGTGGGAGCTGGGTGCAGCATGACGGATGGAGCCGCAGTTCCTGCAAAATCAACAGGTTAGCATGCGGTATCAGAATACCAACTCCGCAACCCGTTGATATTAAATGCGAAATCTATGGCTATTGACGTAGCGCTTGGCTGTGCATATACCCGCCCCACGAAAACCGGACGTGGGTGACCAGTCCGCTTCTCCAAAGGAAACAAGAATGAGCACTTTCTCGATCAAGCCGAGCGAGATCGACAAGAAGTGGGTCCTGATCGACGCCAAGGATCTGGTTGTCGGTCGCCTCGCTTCGATCATCGCGATGCGCCTGCGTGGCAAGCATCTGCCGACCTATACCCCGCACATGGATATGGGCGACAACGTCATCGTCATCAACGCCGAGAAGGTGAAGCTGACGGGCAAGAAGCTCGACCAGCGCCGGTTCTACTGGCACACTGGCTACCCGGGCGGCATCAAGGACCGGACGCAGCGCCAGTTGCTCGAAGGCCGGTTCCCCGAGCGCGTGCTCGAGAACGCCGTGCGCCGCATGATCCCCGAGGGTCCGCTCGGCCGCAAGCAGTACGGCAACCTGCGCGTCTATGCCGGTGATGTGCACCCGCATGAGGCCCAGACGCCCGAAACGCTCGACGTCGGCTCCTTCAACACCAAGAATGTGAGGGTCAAGTAATGGCCGACACCATCAACTCCCTCGAAGACCTTGGCACTTCGAACGTGGCCGCCGCTGTCGTCAACGACGCGCCGGTGCATGTCCAGAAGCTCGACAAGGAAGGCCGTGCGTACGCCACCGGCAAGCGCAAGAACGCCATCGCCCGCGTCTGGATCAAGCCGGGTGCCGGCAAGATCACCGTCAACGGCAAGGAGTTCAACGCCTTCTTCGCCCGTCCGGTGCTCCAGATGGTGCTGCAGCAGCCGATCGTTGCCGCCTCGCGCGTCGACCAGTACGACGTGATCGCCACCGTTTCGGGCGGCGGTCTCTCCGGCCAGGCTGGCGCCGTGCGTCACGGTATCTCCAAGGCACTGACCTTCTTCGAGCCCGAGCTGCGCGCCGTGCTGAAGAAGGGTGGCTTCCTGACCCGCGACAGCCGCGTGGTCGAGCGCAAGAAGTACGGCAAGGCCAAGGCCCGCAAGAGCTTCCAGTTCTCGAAGCGCTAAGCGTCGATACCACAGAGTTTGCAGGGGCCGGAGCGATCTGGCCCTTTGCTATTTCAGGGGCGCAGCGGGTAGGGAGCGAGGGTTGTGTAAACCTCGGCTTCGTATGCTGCGGCGTGGTTGTTCGGGCGTCTGGGGCGCCCGTGCACGTACTCCGAGAGCCGCCGGCCCAGCGTATATGGCCGTAGCCGAGGATTGCTCCCGGCGTTGCCGGGGATGGTGATGCGGATGTCGCCGCTCGCCGCATCGCCATCGACGCGCCAGCCCAGCTCTTGCAGGTCGAGCCGGTAGTCGCCCCGTTCGATTGGCAGCGGGGTCGAGGGCGCCGTCCAGAACGCCGATCCCGCCGGGTGCAGCAGGGCCGGGATCAGTGAGCGGAGGCCCCAGTGGCTGCTGCCGGGGCCAGAATAGTTGTCCAGCACCCTGGGATCGTCGTGGAAGTAGCCCTGGGTCAGCGTGCCGTCCCGGAGGGCGCCGTTGGCAACGAAGTACTGCCAAACGCAGTCGAGGCTGCGGCGAGCCACACCGAGGCGCTCGGGTGTCGGATCCAGCCAGGTTGCGAGAACCAACGGGGTCGGAACCGCGGTGCGATAGCACACACTGCGCCCCATGATGGGTACGCCGCGCGGGCTGATCAGATGCGCTGTCAGATCGGCCGAATCGAGCACCACCTGGCGCAGGAAGGTCGGGTCGAAATCCGGCTGCATCCGGTGAATCCAGAACAACGGGTAGGTAATTCCCCACGGGTTGTAGAAGTCTACGACGCGCTTCTGCTCGTCGTCGGAGAACCAGCCGTGGCCGAGATAGAAGCGCTTGAACCGCTCATACGCGGGGGACGGTCCCAGTGGACGGCCGTCGAGGGCATTGAGGGCGGCCTCGACCACCACCCCGAACAACAGCCAGTTGTTGGGATAGGGTTCGACCGCGGCTGCTTTGCGGAGCCAGGCGACGAGATTGCCGCGGACCCGGATGTCGAGGCGGGGCCAAATGGTGTCTCGGCCGATCCACAGGGTTGTGGCGATATCCGCAGATTCGACAATCAGTTGGTGGCGCCGTCTGGGCTCGGTCCAGAAAGCCGGGTGAGCGGGGTCAGATCCGGCTGACAGCGCAGAGATCAGCGGCCCGATCAGCGCCTCGCGGCCCTCCCGACCGGCGGCAACCCAGGCCGCAAGGAGCGGGGCGGTGCGGGCAAAGCCCTCCAGGCCGGTGACGGCGTGTCCGTAGACGCTGCCGCGCCCCCGGTAGTGGATGCGCTCGAAATCCGGTGTTGCCTCGGCCAAGAAGCCATCACGGAAATAGCGGAACAGCGTCTCGTAGCGCGCTTCGGCAGGGGCGGCGGGATCAAGGAAATCGCTGGCAATGGCGCGGTCGGCGGCCGTGGGCTTCAGCGATGCCGGGCGGTATTTCAACCACTGGCGTATCCGTCGAATCCGCTTCATCTCAGACTCCGCTGGGGGTGGCGCAGCATACAGAGTTTGAAGCGGGAAGCTGGTTCCACGCTTGAGTTTGCGAAGGGCGGGCTGGATTTCGAGCGTAAAAGCGACAGTCGCGGCAATGGCTCTGGTGGCGAAGTGCCTGCAGCGCGCGGCTTGCGATGGTCAGCGCCCGACGCTAACGATGGCGCCTACAAGAACGAGCAGCCAATGCCGACGCCCCGAAAAGTCCTCATCGTCACCGACGCCTGGCACCCGCAGATCAACGGGGTGGTGCGCTCGATCGAGCGCGTGGCCGACGAACTGCTCAAGCGCGGCATTGGCGTCGAGATGCTGACGCCGGCGCAGTTCAAGACATTTCCCATGCCCGGCTACGGCGAAATCCGGCTCAGCCGCACGCTGATGGGGCCGGTGTACCGGCAGATCGAAGCGGCGGGCGTGGACGCGATCCACATCGCCACGGAGGGGCCGCTGGGGATCATGGCGCGCCGCTGGTGCCGGAAGAACCGGTTCCCGTTCTCCACCGCCTATCATACCCAATTTCCCGAGTATCTGAGGGCACGGCTGCCGGTGCCGCTGCGCTGGAGCTACCGGTTCCTGCGCTGGTTCCATGGCGCGGCGGCGCATTGCCTGGTCGGCACGCCGCACCTCAAGGGGCTGCTGGAGCAGCGCGGCTTCACCAATGTTGCGGTGTGGCCGAAGGGCGTGGATACCGAAATGTTCCATCCCGACAAGCGGATGAAGGCGGACTATCCGGCGCCCGTGTTCCTCTATGTGGGGCGGGTGGCGGTCGAAAAGAACATCAAGGCCTTCCTCGACCTCGACCTGCCCGGCACGAAAATGGTGGTGGGCGGCGGGCCCAGTCTCGACAAGCTCAGAGCCGAATATCCCGCTGCGGTGTTCACCGGGCCGCGGCAGGGCGAAGAACTGGCGCGGACCTTCGCAGCGGCGGACGTGTTCGTGTTTCCGAGCAAGACCGACACGTTCGGGCTGGTGCTGCTCGAGGCGCTGGCAAGTGGAACACCTGTCGCCGCGTTCCCCGTCACCGGGCCGATCGACGTCATCGGCGACGCGCCCGTCGGGGTTCTCGACGGCGACCTAAAGGGCGCGGCGCTTCGGGCGCTGGAGATCGATCGGGCAGGGTGCCGAGCCTACGCAGAGAAATTCAGCTGGGCGGCGAGCACGGATCAGTTTCTGAAGTACCTGCCGTCGCGGTTCTGACCTTTTTCGCCTTTATGTTGTTCGGTCGGTGATCGTTGCTGGCGAGTCGAACCGGAGAACACCATGCGCAACATTTGCGGCGCGATCGCAATTCTGGCCTGGAGCAGCACGGCTATGGCTGGTGCCTCCACGCCTGTCGCGGACCCGATAGCCGATGGAAAAGTCCTGGTCGATGCGTACTGTTCGGATTGCCACGTGGTCGGCAGGACCGGCGAAAGTCCTCTCCCTATCGCCCCGCGCTTTCGTGACCTCAACCTGAGGTATGATGTCGAGGACCTCAGCGAATCCCTGGTGGAGGGGATCGTGACGGCACACGAAGCAATGCCCGAGTTCGAGTTCGACCCCATCCAGGCGGCCGCCATAATCGCCTACCTCAAGTCATTGAGCGAGCCGGACAAGAACCAGTAGGGCTCGCGTCGACGCCAACCAACCCATATTTCCTCTGGACTCTAATTAGAGAAAAGTCTAATTAGAGGCTCATCAACCGTTGGGTGATGATGGGTATCAATGCCGTGTTCGAAGCGCTGTCGCATCCGGTGCGGCGTGAGATCCTGCAGTTGCTGAAGCAGGGGCCGATGACGGCGGGAGAACTCGCCGGGCATTTCACGCTCGCCAAGCCGACGCTCTCGGTG
>CAMDAL010000244.1 GCA_945888565.1 Devosia equisanguinis
GCAATCTGATCGAACGCTTCTTCAACAAACTCAAACACTTCAGGCGCATCGCCACACGCTACGACAAGCTCGCCCGAAACTTCCTCGCAGCCGTCATGCTCGCTTCAGTTCGTATCCAAATGCGCGCTTATGAGTCCACTACCTAGGGCTGGGCTCAGTGATACCCCCCTCCCAGCTTCGCTAGGTGGCACAGCCACCAAGCTGCGCTACCTCCCCCGCAAGGAGGGAGGTGACCAGCGCCTCACATCTGCCAAGTGCAGTTGCATGACCCGAGCAGAAGGTAGACGGCCTCTGCCAGACGCCCCCACCCAAAAACGTTGCCCTGCCCTACGCCGCCGTCCGGCACCCCTGGCACACGCCACGCAGTTCGATCGTGGTCCGCTCGAGCGCAAAGCCCTGCACCCCGGCCCAACCGGCCAGCCGTTCACCCACCTCGGGGTCGGTGAACTCGTCGACGCGCCCGCACTTCGAGCAGATGGCGAAGGCCGCCGTGCCGCTCGCTTTCTCGTGACATCCCGCATCGGCACAGCACACAAAGGCGTTGAGCGATTCCAGCCGGTGCGCCAGCCCGGCCTCGATCAGCCGCTCCAGCGCCCGGTAGACCTGCAGCGGGGCCCTTAGCCCATCATCCCGCAGCCGATCGAGGATGTCGTAGGCCGAGAGCGGCGCATCGGCGCCGTTCAGCGTCCTGAGCACCAGATCCTGATTGCGGGTCAGGTCCGGACGGGCTTCGTGATGGTGGTGGTCGTGCGAATGGGCCATGCCTTACCCTACTTTCCTTCGAGCGCCGGTACCAGCAGCCCGATATTGTGGCGGAACATCTCGAGATAGGTCGCAGCGCCATGCCCGGGCTCCGACAGCGCGTCGGAATAGAGCGAACCGCCCAGCTTTGCGTCGGTCTCCGCGGCAATCTGCTGCACCAGTCGCGGGTCGCTCATGTTCTCGATGAACAGCGCCTTCACGCCGTCGTGCTTCACCTGGTCGATCAGCCGCGCCACGTCGGCCGCCGAGGCTTCGCTGTCGGTGCTGATTCCCTCGGGGGCGAGGAAGGTGACGCCATAGGCTGCGGCGAAGTAGCCGAAGGCGTCATGGGTGGTGATCACTTTGCGCTGCGCCTCGGGCACCGCCGCAATCGCCGCCTTTACCTCGGCATCGAGCGCCGCGATCTCAGCCGAGTAGGCCTCGGCATTGGCGGTATAGGTAGCGCAGCCCTCGGCATCGATCTCGCACAACGCCGCCTTGATGTTGGCGACATAGATCAGGCCATTACCGAGACTCTGCCAGGCATGCGGATCGAGGCTACCGTGGTCATGCCCGGTTGCATCGTCGCCATGCCCCTCTTCCTCATGCCCTGCTTCGTCGTGGCCGGGCTCGTCATGCCCGTGTCCATCCTCGGCAGCATGGTCCTCGTGGGCTTCCTCCCCGGCGTGGCTTTCGTGGTCGTCGTGTCCATCTGCCGCGGCCGCGTCGTGCGGCACGATGCCGTCGGACACCGTCACCACCTTGCCCTCGAACGCCGTCGCCTCGACCAGCCGCTCGAGCCAGCCCTCGAAACCGAGCCCGTTGACGAAGAAGACCTGCGCCTTGCCGAGCCGAGCCGCATCCTGCGGGCGCGGCTCATAGACATGCGAGTCGGCGTTCGGCCCGACGATGGTGGTCACCGCCACCCGGTCGCCGCCGACCTGCTTCACCATGTCCCCGAGGATGGAAAAGCTCGCCACCACCTCCACCGGTGCGGCAAAGGCCGTGCTGGTCATCAGGGCGAGCGAAATCGTTGCGAGCAAAGCGCGCATTGGCAGTCTCCTTGTCTAGCGTCTCTCAGGCGATGCGATGGCGTGGCGGCACGAGCCGCGTCCGGATCACTCCGCGGTTTCCGATCAGCAGCGAAAGCAGGTAGATCGCTCCCGCCACCAGGATGATCGCCGGCCCCGAAGGAACCGACAGGTGGTAACTGAGCAGCAGGCCGACATAGCTCGACGCCACTCCGATGCCGATGGCCACGAGGCACAGCGCCTCGAGCCGCGCGACCCAGAAGCGCGCCGCCGCCGCCGGTAGCATCATCAACCCCACCGCCAGCAGCGTGCCCAGCGCCTGGAAGCCGCCGACGAGGTTCAGCACTACCAGCGCCAGGAAGATCAGGTGCACGGCTTGCCCCGCCCCCGACACCGAGCGCAGGAAGTTGGGATCGAGGCATTCGGCGAACAGCGGCCGCCAGATCAGGGCGAGGGAGACCAGCGAGATGGTCGCCACCGCGCCGATCATGATCAGCGCATCGTTGTTGAGCGCCAGCACCGTGCCGAACAGCACATGCATCAGGTCGACGCTCGAGCCGCGCAGGCTCACCAGCATCACGCCGAGCGCCAGCGAAATCAGGTAGAACGCCGCCAGCGACGTATCCTCGCGCTGGATGGTCAGCCGCGACACCAGCCCGGCGAGCAGCGCCACGATCAGCCCGGCCGCGAAGCCGCCCAGCGTCATCGGCAGGATTTCGAGCCCCGCGAGCAGGAAGCCGACGCCCGCTCCCGGCAGGATGGCATGCGCCATCGCATCGCCCGTCAGGCTCATCCGCCGCAGCATCAGGAACACGCCGACCGGCGCCGCGCTGAGCGCGATCACCACCGCACCGACCAGCGCCCGGCTCATGAAGCCGTAAGTGACGAACGGGCCGACGAAGAACTCGAACAGGTTCATGCCGCCCGCCCGTGCTGGTGCGTGTGCCCCTCGTGCCAGGGCGCATGCTCGTCCCAGGCCTCGGTCATGCGCCGGGCCTTAAGCAGGTTGTCGGGCGCCAGCGCCTCGGCCGTCGTGCCCCACGCCACCGGTTCGCGTGCCATCAGCAGCGCGTCGGGGAACACCCGGCGCACCATGTCGATATCGTGCAGCACCGCCACAACGGTGCGCTTCTCGCCGTGCCAGCGCTGCATCAGCGCGATCAGGTCGGCCGTCGTTTTCTCGTCAATGGCGGTGAACGGTTCGTCGAGCAGGATCACGTCGGCGTCCTGCAGCATCACCCGCGCGAACAGCGCCCGCTGCGCCTGCCCGCCCGAGAGCGTATCGAGCGCCCGATCCTCGAAGCCGCGCAGGCCGACCGCCTCGAGCGCCCCGAGCACCGCGCCATAGTCCGTGCCGGTGATCGCCCCCCACAGCCCGCGCGAGCGCCAGTGGCCGAGCGCCACGAGGTCCGCCACCGTCGCCGGGAAACTCCGGTCGATCTCGGCCGACTGCGGCAGGTAGGCGATACTCCGGGCCGGCGTCTTGCCGCGTTCGATCGAACCGCCGAGCGGCTTCAGGATGCCGGTAATGCCCTTGAGCAGCGTCGACTTGCCCGACCCGTTCGGCCCGACGATAGCGGTCAGCGAGCCATCGGCAAAGGTGCCGTCGAGATGGTGCACCGCCGGGTGGCCGTCATAGCCGAGCGTCAGGTCGCGCAGTTCGATCGCCATCAGCGCACCACCAGCGGCACGATCGAGACCCACACCAGCACCACCAACCCCAGGGCGATGGCGAGGCGCAACCCGAGCCCCTGCTGGGCCAGGCTGAACTTTCGCGGTGCGGGATGATGATGGTCGTGCATGCATCTGCCGGGCTGGTTATTGCGTCATGTAATAACGTAACACAGATCGGGAGCGCAAGCCCCTTCGCCGGCCACCACTGGCAGAACTTTGTGGCCTACGCGCGCAAAATTCAGCGCAAAGGCCCCTTGAAGATGAAGAATGCGCCCGCGAAAATCAGCCCGAAACCGACCGCGTGGTTCCAGGTCAGCTTCTCGCCCAGCACGAACACCGCGAAGCCGACGAACACGGTGAGGCTGATCACCTCCTGGATCGTCTTCAGCTCGGCCGCGGTATAAGCCCCGTAGCCGATGCGGTTGGCTGGCACCGCCAGCCAGTATTCCACCAGCGCAATCGCCCAGCTGACCATCACCACCACCCACAGCGCCGCCTGCGGAAACTTGAGGTGGCCGTACCAGGCGATGGTCATGAAGACGTTGGAGCCGATCAGCAGAATGATCGGCATCACGGTCTGAAAAGTCAGGGGCATGGGAAGCTCGCGAATCAGGCAGGCTCGGTATTCATCAGGCTTGCCGCACGAGCGCCGCAAGCCCCCAACATGGTATGGCGGATCGGTCAGATTCGCCGTCGAACCCGGAGGCCCGAATGCGTCGCCTGCTTCTGCTCCCCGCCCTGCTTTTCTCCACTCCCACCTTCGCCGAGCAGCTCAACTGCGATGGGCCGTTCGCTGCGGATTCCTCGGAGGCCCGGCTGGCCGAAGCCTTCGGCCGCGACAATGTCGTCACCGGCGAAGTGCCGGGCCCGGAAGGCTCGACGCTCCTCGCCACCACCATCTACCCCAATGATCCAGACCGGCGGATCGAGGTCGGCTGGTGGGACGAGGACAACCTGACGGAGCTCGCCTATTTCACTATCCCGCCGGGCGATACCTCGCCGCAGGGCGTGACCATGGGGATGACCGTGAAGGAGGTTGAGGCGCTGAACGAAGGCCCGTTCGAACTCCAGGGCTTCTGGTGGGACTATGGCGGCTACGCCAACTTCACCGGCGGCAGGCTGGGCGCGCCAGAGGAAGGCTGCATCGTCTCGGTCCGCTTCGCCCCGGCCGGCGAGTACCCGCAGGACCTCAACGTCGATGCGGTTTCCGGCGACATGCTGGTGCCATCCGACGAGCCGCTGCTCGAAACGCTGGACGTGCGGGTCGAGACGCTTTCGGTCAGCTACCCCGATTTCGGCGCATCGGAAGATTGACCTTGGCGCCCTCGCGGGCGTATCGAGAATGAACGTTGGTTTCCCGGACCCGCTTGGGCGAGGGGATCAAAAGGGAACACGGTGAGGCGTACCCATCAGGGACCGAATCCGTGGCTGCCCCCGCAACTGTAAGCGGCGAGCAACCTCCGATCACCACTGGCCACCAGGCCGGGAAGGCGGAGACTTGCAATGACCCGTGAGCCAGGAGACCTGCCAACGCCATCCGGGCTGAACGCCCTTTTCAATCCTCACGGTGGGTGCAGGTACAATGAATACGCAAACCGCAGTAAACACTGCTCACATTTCGATATCTCAACGGCTTATCGCCGGCCTGGTGACCTTGTTCATCGGCTTGGTGCTGGTCGGCGGGGTCGGCTTTGCCAGCGACATGAACATCCACAATGGGGCGCATGACACGCGCCATTCGCTAGGCTTCCCCTGCCACTAAGTACCTGAGCGCGTTCAGGAAAAGTCGTTTGCGCTTTTCCGGTTCGAACGCGTGGCCAAGAGACAAGAGACTTCATGAAACTCTTCCAGCGAATTTTCTTCGCTGCGGTCCTAGCCGGACTTGCAGCTGGCCTTGCCATGAGCGCCGTCCAGCAGTGGCGCGTCGCTCCCCTCATCATGCAGGCCGAGGTTTACGAATCCGCCGAGGGCGACGGCCCGGCCGCGCACTCGCACGAGGCGTCCACTCCGGCACATGATCATGCCGAGGCCGCGTCGGGTCATGTCCACGACGAAAACGCCTGGGCCCCGCAGGATGGTGCCGAACGCATCTTCTACACCGTGCTTGCCAACGTCCTCGCCTCGATCGGCTTCGCCATGCTGCTCGCCGCCGTCTCGGTGCTCGCCAACCTCGAGTTCACCGCCAGGAACGGCGTGATCTGGGGCCTTGCCGGCTTCTTCTGTATGCAACTCGCCCCGGCCTTCGGCCTCCCCCCCGAACTCCCCGGCATGCCCGCCGCCGACCTCGCGGCGCGGCAAGCCTGGTGGGTCGCCACCGCGCTTGCCACCGGCGCCGGCATCCTCGCCATCGCCAAGCTGCGCAACTGGACCGGCATCGTCATCGCCGCCGTGCTGATCCTCGCACCGCACGTTTGGGGCGCGCGCCAGCTTTTCGCCGAGCATGCCTCGGCAGTTCCGGCCCATCTGGCGACGCAATTCGCCGCCAACTCGCTGTTCACGGGCGCCGTGTTCTGGCTGATCGCTGGCCCGCTGCTTGGTTGGCTCAACGAACGCTTGGCTCGCATGCCCGCCTTCGCCCTCAAGGGATTTCCCGCATGACCACGACCGAAAAGATCCCCGTCACCGTCATCACCGGCTTCCTCGGCGCCGGCAAGACCACGCTGGTTCGCCACCTGCTTGCCCACGCCAAGGGTAAGCGAATTGCCTTGATCATCAACGAGTTCGGCGAACTCGGCGTCGACAAGGAAATCCTCGCCGGCTGCGGCGACGAAACCTGCCGCGAAGAGGACATGATCGAGCTCAGCAACGGCTGCATCTGCTGCACCGTCGCCGACGAGTTCATCCCCACCATGCAGGCGCTGCTGGCCCGGCCCGACCGGCCTGACCACATCGTGATCGAGACCTCCGGCCTCGCCTTGCCGCAGCCGCTGATCCGCGCCTTCAACTGGCCGGAGATCAAATCGGAAGTCACCATCGACGGCGTGGTCACGGTCGCCGACGCGGCGGCGCTTTCCGAAGGCC
>CAMDAL010000245.1 GCA_945888565.1 Devosia equisanguinis
GAGGGCAACTGTCTCCGGCTGATGAGCGTGCCGGGCGTTGGCCCGCTGATCTCCACAGCAGTTGTGGCCGCCATCGGTACCGGTGAAGCCTTCGACCGAGGGCGAGACTTCGGTGCCTGGCTCGGGCTCGTCCCACGCCAATACAGCACCGGAGGTCGATCCATTTTGGGCAGCATCTCCAAGCGCGGCAGCCGATACCTCAGAACCCTCTTCATCCAAGCCGCCAAGGTGCTGCTGATGCGGCCGCAGAACTGGCCGAAGTTCAGCTTCGGTCCGTGGCTCGCTAACGCGGCGCCCAGGATGCACCGCAACAAGCTAGCCGCCGCGCTCGCCAACAAGCTCGCCCGGATCGCCTGGAGCGTGCTGAGCACCGGCAAGGCCTTCGATACCCACAAGCTCATCAGGCGGCTCCGCAAGGTGTGAGGTGGTGCCCGGCGGGAAGACCTATCGGACGCGTGACGCGTTGCTAGCCGATCCTGCGATCGGCGCTGTCCTCGTCCTCAGCCCCAATCACTACCATGTCGAAGATGCCCTGGCGGCGCTGCAGGCCGGAAAGCATGTGCTGATCGAAAAGCCGATCGCCGAAAGCCGAAAGGGCATCGCCACACTGGAACGCGCGGCGTCTGCCGCGGGCCGCCTGTGCATGCCGGCACATAACTACATTTACGCGCCCTCGCTGATCCGCCTGAAGCGGCTGATTGCGGAGGGTCGGCTGGGAGAACTGGCGAGCCTGTGGATCCTCTACAACATCTTCCACGGCGAAGAGGTGGCGCGCCGCTATGGCGGTGTCCTGCGGGAGGTGGCCGTGCACCATGCCTATTCGCTGCTCTACCTCGTGGGCCACTTGTCGTTTTCCTACGGCACCGCCCCTGGGATCAAAACGGCTTAAAAATCGCTTGACATAGTCTGCTTGTGTACCTAACATACAACGGTACCGGGAACGATCCTGCTTGATCGAAACAGAGTAGTAAGGTAACTTGAATGAAGGCCCATTGTCTACAAAAACGGGATCGAGAGGCCGAGCTGCGGTCACGCAGGGAACGTCTCTTGCTCATTGGGCCGGAAGGAATGTCCTTCCTGTCGAAGGCCGTTGCGGAGCCTGGGCCGCAATGACCTTGATCTCTGTGCCTTCGCAATCCCGATTGATCAGGGCTGGAACTGCTTCGGAGCCCTTCTTTGAAGTCCGCAAGGTGACAGACAATCCATCGATAAACCATCATCCGTTCTTTTTCGTGCCGGCCTACGACGATGCGATGCGGTGGCTATTCTTCGTCTCGTCGCTCTCCGGCTCACCGCAGATATTCGTAGAACGTCAGTCTGACGGGGCCGTCTTCCAACTCACCAACCGAGACAATCTGGCGGACTGGTCGATTATCCCTTCATCGGACGGCAAGTGGATTTACTTCGTCGCAGGCAATGAAGGCTGGCGCGTCAGCCCTGAAACTGGGCTCGAAGAGCAAATGATGACCTTCGAGACTTCGGAGATGCGCGAGAAAGGAATGACGGGCGCGGCCATGGGCACCACCGCTCTGTCCAAGAGTGGCCGCTGGTGGGCCATTCCTGCCAAGTTTGGGCAGATTACCCGCTTCGTCCTGATCGACACCGAGACAAGAAAATCCGATGTCATTGTCGAGAGAGATGTTATCGGTCACCCACAGTTCTGCCCCGATGACGACGATCTGATACTTTATGCGGGCCCCTTGACGGACCGTGTCTGGATTACCGACCGGAGCGGTGCGCGCAACCGCAGGCTCTACCAGCGTGAACATGACATGCAATGGATCACCCACGAAAGTTGGTGGCCGGGCCAGAAATCCGTCCTGATGGTGGATTGGCCGCATGGCATGAAATCCGTGGATGTCGAAACGGGTACCGTTCGCAATGTGACGTCGGTGCCCGCATGGCACGCGGCCGCCAATTCGCAGGGCACGCAACTGGTCTGCGATACCAATTTCCCCGATATCGGAATGCAGCTGATTGCCTTGGATGGCGCAGGTAGTGCTCCGGGTCGCCTTCTGTACGCATCCAAGGCATCGAGCCGCGGTGATCATTGGGCGGAACCGTTTCCCTACAAAAATGGTCCGATCGAGGTCTACGCCCCGCAACACACGCACCCGCATCCACGTTTTTCCCCAGACGGAAAGCGAGTGATTTTCACCTCGGATCGCTCTGGCAACGCCCAAGTGTATGAAATCTTACTGCGCGAATGATAGGGCTCCAATTGGTATGATTAATGACGCTGCCGAACCAAAAGAGAACGTACTGCTGAGCGTTCGCGATCTGGCGAAGTTCTACACATTGAAGCGCGGCGCTTTTGGCACGGATTCGGCCATCGTCAAGGCCTTGGATGGTGTTTCGCTTAAACTGAAATCCAAGGAGACGCTGGCCATCGTGGGCGAGTCGGGCTCCGGCAAAAGTACTCTTGGTCGCGTCATCATGAAGTTGAATGAACCCGATCGCGGAACGATCGAGTTCATGGGAGAGGATATCACCGATTATTCGAGAAGGCAGATGCGATCGGTTCGCCGCAACATGCAGATGGTCTTTCAGGATCCCAGATCGTCGCTCAACCCACGCATGACGGTCGAGGCGATCGTCAGCGAACCGCTGGAGGTTCATGGAAAACTCCAGCGTCGAGAAATCCGCGAGAAGGTTAAGGACCTGATCGAACTGGTGGGGTTGGTACCGGGCAGTCTGCAGCGCTACGCTCATGAATTCAGCGGCGGACAGCGGCAGAGGGTCGCGATCGCGCGTGCGCTGGCGCTGGAACCCAGGCTGATCGTAGCCGATGAGGCGGTCTCGGCGCTTGACGTGTCCGTGCAGGCTCAGGTGCTCAATCTTCTTGAGAGACTGAAGTCCGAATTCAGCCTAAGCTATCTTTTCATTTCCCACGACATGAGCGTGGTGGAGTATTTCAGCGACAGGGTGGCGGTGCTCTATCTTGGTCGGATCGTCGAACTGGCCTCGACCAAGGATGTTTTCACCAATCCCCAACACCCCTATACTAGGGCGCTGATTGCGGCGACCCCGGTCGTTGATCCCCGGCGTGAGGGGCGGACCAAGGCGCTGGAAGGGGAGATCCCGAGCCCGTTGTCGCCACCGAGCGGTTGTCCGTTCCATACGCGCTGTCCGATCGCCGTTGCAAAATGCAGAGAGTGCGCTCCGCAACTAGTGGAGCTCGCGCCAAGCCACTTCGTCGCCTGCCCCGAAGTATAGGCATGATGAGATCAACAACTAAGTAAAATCAACAACTAAGATGGAGAATGAAACATGAAACTACTGCAATTCAAATCTGCCCTCCTGGGTGCTGCGGCGCTGGCGATGGGCCTTGGCCTTTCGGCTGCCCCCGCCCTGGCCGAAAAGACGTTGCGTATCGCGACGTCCTCGTCGGGGGAAAACAGCTTCCACTTCAGACCGACCTCATGCGGTAGTGACGCCCAGAACTGGCTGACGCTGATGTATCAGGCACCGCTCTACTTTGACGTGGACTACAATTTGAAGCCGGGTGTCCTCAGCGAATGGTCGTCAAATGACGACAAGACGATTTGGACTTTCAAGGTCGACCCCAGAGCGCAGTTTTCGGATGGCTCGAAGGTGACGGCGATGGATGTCAAGCGGACTTGGGAGATCCTGGCGTCCGCCGCCACCTGCGGTCGCGCGGGCAACTATATCGGCAATGTCAAAGGCTTCAACGTGGTCTCGCAGGAAGCTGATCTGACCTCCGATATGGAAGGTTTCAAGGTCATCGACGACGAGACTATCGAAGTTCATCTGGAGACACCCGACCCGGCGTTCAACTTACGGATCGCGACTTCGCACATGAATATCGTCAAAGCCGAAGATGCCGTGGCGCTTGGTCTCGACGAGTTCTGGAAGCCTGAGAACAATCCCAAGTTCACAGGCCCGTTCATCTTAGAAGAATACGAACCCGAACGCGGCGACGCCACTCTCGTTCCAAACCCGAACTGGTGGCTCGATGAAGGTCCGTACCTCGACAAGGTCACGTTCCAGTTCGTTGAAGACGCGCAGACGATTGGCTTGATGGCTATTAACGGTCAGATCGACGCTTCTTTGCAGAAGTTGCCGAATGTCTTCGCGCCACAGCTTCCGGGTTTCTTCCGTCCGATTGATGCGTATGGCTACAACGTATTCTGGCTTAGCCCAAATGCCGAACCCACCAATGACATCAATGTGCGCAAGGCACTAGCTCTGTCGGTGGATTGGAACGCCGTCTTTGAGGCGACCTTCCTTGAAGGCGAGGGCACGCCGACGACCCAGCCGCTCGATCCATCGCTGCCGCAGGATCCGGCCCAGACGGGTTACCCCTATGATCCGGAGGCCGCTCGGGCCGCGCTCGCCGCCTCGCCCTATGGCAGCGTAAACAACCTGCCTAAGATCCGCGTCACTCCCCGCGGTTCGGACGAATACAACAACCGGGCACTGCAAGTCGTCATGGAATTCTGGCGGCAGAATCTGGGCCTGACAAATATCGAGTTCCAGGAACGTCCGCAGGGCTTCGGCGACGATTGGGCCACGCTGACCAATCTGAGCCGCGACGACGTGGTCATCCGCTTTCCCGACCCGGCTGCCTACATGTTTGACGCAGGGCACTCTAAAGGCGCCGTTCCGAACGACTTGCTCGCCGGCTATACGAACGCCCAACTCGATGCTTATCTGAATGAGGCGCTGCAGCTTGAACCGACTGACCCGCGCCGCAACGAACTGGCGTTTTTGGCGCAGCAAGAATACGTCGACGACTATGTCATGTTGCACTTTGGCAAATTGACGCCGACGATCAACGCGAACGAATATGTTAAAAACTACTTCCGTGGCCCCGATCTCAGCCTGATCGAGCCCTGGAAGATCGACATCGAAAAATAAGCTTCAAAAGCAGTTTGCGGGCCTTGAGACTAATTCAAGGCCCGCAGTGCGATTTGGCGACCAGGAGGGCAGCCAGTGTTTCGATATGTAGTTTCCAGGGCCGTCCGTTGGATAACTGGGCTCCTTGCCGTCATTTTCTTCACGTTTACGATGCTCTACTATGGCGGGGGCAATCCAGTCGACGTCATGGTCAATCAAGGCGAAAGGCTGGACTGGCCGCAAGCACGTATCGACTACATGAAAGAGAATTTCGGCTACGAACAGCCGTTTCTCGTCCAGTTCAAGTCGTACATGATGAGTCTGGCCCGTGGAGATTTAGGGTATTCCATTCGCGAGCAGCGGCAGGTCGCTCCGATGATTGCCGCTCGCCTGCCGGTATCGGTTCAACTTGGACTGGCCGCATCCTTCTTGATCATCGTGATCGGCATTCCGCTTGGGCTGTTTGCCGCATACTTTCACCGCCGATGGCCGGACAATCTGATCATGGGCGTTACCATAACGTCGCAAGGGTTTCCGGAATTTGTTCTTGGTCCGATCCTGACGGTCGTGTTTGTTCTTTGGCTCAAATGGCTGGACGTGCCCGTTGGATGGAACGGGTTGTTCGATTCGCAAGTCATCATGCCGCTGATCGTGTTGACGATCGGCAGTCTGCCGATCATCGTTCGACAGACCCGGTCATCGGTGCTGGAATTGGCCAGGAGCGATTATGTGAGAACCGCGCGCGCCAAGGGGATGAGTGAGTCCAACGTTCTGTTGAAACATCTCTTGCGTCCTGCGCTTATCCCGGTGACGACGACCGCCGGATTGATGATCGTCAGCCTTGTGAACGGTGCTCTGTACGTTGAAACCATCTTCAATATTCCGGGAATCGGCAACCTGACGCGGCAGGCGACTATTGCGGTGGACTATCCGGTCGTCCTGGTTCTGGTCATTGCGACCACACTGATGGTCATGATTGCCAATCTTATCGTCGATCTTTGCTATCCACTGATCGATCCACGGATCCGCAAAAACTGATAAGAAATCGACAACCGAAAGGAGCGGTGAGTTGGTCACCGGAAGTATGAGAGCGGCAATGGCAACCCAAATTTCACGAAACATCTGGCTCGACGCGGCAGAGCGCTTCACGCGCAATCCCCTGGCCGTCTTCGGGCTTGTGATCGTCTTCATTTTCGTCTTTGTCGCCCTGTTCGGCGGTCTTCTTGCGCCTTATGACCCTTTCGAGCAGAACCTGCGAAGCACGTTCCAGCCACCGTCGGCGCAGCACTGGATGGGCACGGACGATCTTGGACGGGACATCCTGAGCAGGCTGATGGTTAGTTCAAGCACAGCTCTTCTGGTCACTGTAGTGAGCGTGTCGATCAGCTTGGTTATTGGCGTGATCCTGGGGCTTATGGCGGGCTATATGAGCCCCCGCGTCGATTCGGCCATCATGTGGCTGAACGACGTGGTCCAGTCCATTCCGCAACTGTTGCTGGCAATGATCCTTGTGGTTTCTATCCGCATTCCGGTGAACAATTGGATTGATCAGCTCTACCAGGACACGCAACTTGATATCTTTTCTCCTCGCGGGCGAGGGTGGGTC
>CAMDAL010000246.1 GCA_945888565.1 Devosia equisanguinis
TGCTGCTCTACCTCGCCGCCGCCCTCACCGACTGGCTCGACGGGTTCCTCGCCCGGCGGATGAAACTCAACTCGGCGCTGGGAAAGATGCTCGACCCGATCGCCGACAAGCTGCTGGTCGGCGCGCTGCTGATCACGCTCGCCTGGACCCGCGACCTCAACGGCTGGGACCTGGTGCCGGCAATCGCCATCATGCTGCGCGAGATTTTCGTCTCGGGGCTGCGCGAGTACCTGGGCAACCGCTCCATCGAGGTGCCGGTGACGTTCCTCGCCAAGTGGAAGACGACGGCGCAGCTGGTGGCGCTGGCGCTGATCATGGCGGCGCCGATGCTGCTCGGCCTCGGCTTCATCAGCCACATCGCCTTGTGGATCGCTGGTGGACTGACCGTGTGGACGGGCTGGGAGTACCTCCGTTCGACCTGGCCGCACCTCGCGGGACCCGAGATATGAAGATCAGGTACTTCGCCTGGCTGCGGGAGCGCTTGAACCGGGGCGAGGAAGACGTCTCGCCGCCGCCCGAGGTGGTGACCGTCGGCGACCTGATTCAGTGGCTGAGAAGCCGCGATGAGGCCGCTGATCTGGCGATGCAAAAGCCCAGCCTCATCAAGGCCGCGGTGGATGCGGAAATCGTGCCGCATACGGCGCTGATCGCCAACGCCAAGGTAATTGCGCTGTTCCCGCCGATGACCGGCGGCTGAGATGGCGGTTCGCCTGCAGACCGAGCCCTTCGATCCCGGCGCCGAGACCAACACGTTCCTCGAGGCGAATGCCGGGGCCGGTGCGGCGGTCACCTTCACCGGGCTCGTCCGCTCGCGGCCGGGCGATCTAGTCTCGACGCTGACGCTCGAGGTGTATCCGGAACTGGCCGAGGCGCAGATCGGCAAGGCGATCGCAGAAGCAGTGACGCGCTTCGGGCTGATCAAGGCGGCGGTGATCCACAGATATGGACCGCTGCAGCCCGGCGAGCCGATCGTACAGGTGATGACGCTTGCGCCCCACCGCCGCGACGCCTTCGAGGGCGCCGAGTTCCTGATGGATTTCCTCAAGACCGACGCCCCCTTCTGGAAGAAGGAAGCGACGCCCGAGGGCGAGCGCTGGGTGGAGGCGAAGCCCGAAGACGACAAAGCCCGCGACCGTTGGAGAAACGCATGAACGACACTGACCGCCAGCACCTGACCCGCGCCGTCGATCTCGCCGAGATCGGCATGGCCGACGGCAACGACCCGTTCGGCTCGGTACTGGTCTCCGGCGACGGCAAGGTGCTGTTCGAGGATCACAACCACACTTCGGGTGGCGACCATACGCGGCACCCGGAGTTCGAGATCGCGCGCTGGGCCGCGACGCATATGGCGCCAGCAGAGCGCGCTCGCGCGGTGGTCTACACCTCGGGTGAGCACTGCCCGATGTGCGCTGCGGCGCACGGCTGGGTCGGGCTCGGCAAGATCTTCTATGCCGCCTCTTCGGCGCAGTTCGCCGGGTGGGTCACCGAGTTCGGCGGCGGCACCGGGCCGGTGAAGACGCTGCCGGTCGAAGCGATCCTTGTCGCGCCTGATGTGGAGGGACCGGAGCCGTCGCTGACGGAGCGGTTGCGTTCCCTGCACCAGCGCCGGTATGAGGCCGGCGGCTACGGCAATTCCTGAGTATCGACGATGACCACACCGCCCTTCTCGCTTGTCGGCATCGACCACGTCGTCTTCCTCGTCGATGACCTCGACAAGGCGGTGAAGTGGTACGCCGACGTGCTTGGTTGCCAGCCCGGCTATTCGTACCCGGCGCTCGGGATGGAGCAGGTGTGGTGCGGTGCGGCGCTTATCGTGCTGTGGGACATCACTCACCCCGGTGCGGCCTCTGCAGTGCCGCCGGTCAAGGGCGGGCGGAACGTCGACCACGTCTGTATAGCGCTGAGCCCGTTCGACGAGGACAAGATGCGGCAGCACCTCGCGGCGCATGGCGTCCCGATCGAGCGCTACGCCTTCCACGGCGGGGCGCGGGGGATGGGTAACTCGTTCTACGTGCTCGATCCGTGGGGCAACAAGCTCGAGCTCAAGGGGCCGGCGGTGTACCCGGACGGGCGGGCGGCGACGTAAACTCGGCGTTTGTGAACGCCCCCTCCACCGCCTTCGGCGGTCCCCCTCCCCCGTGGCTTCGCCACAGTGGAGGACCACCTTCAACCTCAGCGTTCTAGTTTTTCACCTCTGCGACCAGTGCCTTGAGGGCGCGGAGGAAGGTGATCGTGTCGGCGCTGACGGCGGGGAGGGTTACGCCTTCGGCGATCCAGCGCTTGGCGGCTTCGGGGGTGCCGGCGAAGATGCCGGCGGCGATGGCGTTGGCCTTGCATGCGGCGATGACAGTGGTGATGGCATCGACGACCTTCGGATGGCCCATCTCGCCCGGCACACCCAGGGCGTGGGAGAGGTCCATGGGGCCGATGAAGATGCCATCGAGATGGGGTAGTGACGCGATTTCCTTCGCGGCGAGGAGCGCGCTCTGGCCCTCGATCATCAGCAGGATGGCGACGTCGCGGTTGGCTTCGGCGAACCACTCGAGACGGCCGGAATAGTCGGCGGCGCGGACGAAGGGATTGGCGCCGCGGTTGCCGTCGGGGGCGAAGCGGGCGGCGCGGATGGCTTTTTCAGCCTCGCCCAGCGAGCCGATCTGCGGAACGATGACGCCCGCCGCTCCGGCATCGAGCGCGGCGCCGATCTCGGTGGGCTCGCTCGAACGGACGCGGACCAGCGGATAGATGCCGCGGGCCCTGGCGGCTAGGATCAGCGGGCCGAGGGCTTCGCTGCCATGGGCGCCGTGCTCGAGGTCGATGATGATGGCGTCGAAGCCGGCGAGGGCGACCAGTTCGACCACCTCGACCGACGGGATGATCGAGAAGGTGGCGAGCAGCGGCGTGCCGCTCCTCAGCCGTTCGCGCAGTGCCGGTAGTGTCATTATACCCTCCCTCAAAGCACGAACCCCGCCACAGCGGGCGGGGTTCGGCAACTCATACGTTCGGCGTGGCGCTTACTCGGCAGCAACTTTCTTCGGCGTTACCGCCTCGGTGTAGGCGTTGATGAGCGTGGTGCAGGCCTTGCCGGGCTTGAAGGTGAACCCGCCGACCTGGCTGACGGGGGTCACTTCGGCGGCGGTGCCGGTGAGGAAGCACTCGTCGTAGTTCGACAGCTCCTCGGGCAGGATGTGCCGCTCGATCACCTTGTAGCCGTTCTCGCGGGCGAGTTGCATCAGCGTCTGCCGGGTGATGCCGTTGAGGAAACAGTCGGGGGTCGGGGTGTGGATCTCGTCGCCCTTGATGAAGAACACGTTGGCACCGGTCGCCTCGGCGACATAGCCGCGATAGTCGAGCATCAGCGCGTCGGCATAGCCATTGGCCATCGCCGCGTCCTTGCTGAGGGTGCAGATCATGTAGAGGCCGGCAGCCTTGGCCGAGCACGGGATGGTCTCGGGGCTCGGGCGCTTCCAGCGGCTCCACTCGAGGCGGATGCCCTTGAGCTTTTCCTCGACGGAGAAATAGCTCGGCCAGACCCAGGCGGCGATGGCCAGATGCACCTTGTTGTTGCGGCCGGGGACCGACAGCTCTTCCGAACCGCGCCAGGCGACGGGACGAACATAGGCGTCGACCAGGCCGTTCTCTGCCAGCACCAGCGCCTTGGCGGCTTCGATCTCGTCCACCGAGTATGGAATGGTGAAATCCAGCGTCTTGCCCGACTGGATCAGCCGCTCCGAGTGCTGGCGCGACTTGAAGATGGCGCCGCCATAGGCGCGCTCACCCTCGAACACCGAGCTCGCATAGTGCAGCCCGTGTGTCAGCACGTGGATTTTTGCATCTTTCCACGGGACCAGTTGACCATCAAACCAGATCCAGCCCTCTCGCTGGTCCATCGGCAAACCTGCCATTCCAAATCTCCCATCGCGGCCTTCCCGGACCGCCTTGTTGTTTGCCTGCAATCCTGCCTCACCGGCTTGCCCTTGGCAAACCGGAACGGCTTTGGGATAAGGCGAAGACTGCATTTGCTATGGGGGAATGATGGCATCGGGCAAAATAAATGTCAACAAGGCTGACATAAATTTGGCGCCTGGGGCGACCCCGGGCATGCCGCTCGACGTCATGGGATTGTTTTTCTTCGCGTATCGGGATTTCGTCGGCGACGCCGACGCCTTGCTGGAGCGCCAGAATTTCGGCCGTGCCCACCACCGCGTGCTGTATTTCGTGAATCTGAAGCCCGGCATGCCGGTCGCCGACCTGCTCGATATCCTGAAGATCACCAAGCAGAGCCTCGCCCGGGTGCTGCGGCAGCTGGTGGATAACGGCTACATCGAACAAAAGACCGGCGAGACCGATCGCAGGCAGCGGCTGCTCTACGCCACCGCCAAGGGCCGCGAGCTGTTCGACGTGCTCTCGGCGACGCAGACGAGCCGCATCGAGGCCGCGATCGCCGCGCTGCCGCCCGAGGGCAAGCGCACGGTGCTGAGGTTCTTCGTCGGCATGGTAGAGGCCGAGGATCGCGGGTTGCTGGACCGGCTGCGGCTGACGGATGATCTGTGACCTCCTGAATTGACACGTGACGAAGCCCCCGCCGGCCGGATGGCCTCGGGTTGATGAGTAGTCGAAGCGGGGCCGGCGAGGCTTGCGCCCCGACGCGGTTAGTCCGCAAAACAAATGAGGCTCTCGCCTCGCCGGCCGATCGGGGTTTTGGGCTTATGGTACCGCGACCCGGGAGCATCCCGTGCCACATCGCGAAAAGCGTGGGTGGCCTGCGACCGGGAATCCACCCGCATCGCCACCTTCCCCGGCCGCCTTATGCATGGCGGCCTCGCCCCCTGGAGCACCCTGCATCGGGCACCCCGTGCGTTGCTAGCGGCTTGGCCAGCGAACTGGCCCATGCCGAGGTACTTTCGGCCTGGCCGGGAACGACTCCCGGACCACCCAACCTCCCCCGCACCAACCACTCGTCATGATCTCGCTTCGGTGCGCGGGACGGGAGGGAGAATCGCATGGGGTTGGGGAGCGGGGATAAGTTGGTAAGGTGCTGATCTGGCTTCGGGTTTGCTGCTCCCCCCTTCCGCCTGCCGGCACCTTCCCCCCGCAAGCGGGAGAAGGGTCACACGGGCCACCGGCGGCGACAAAGAGCTCCTTCTCCCACTTGAGGGGACGGTGGCGGCGGAGCCGACGTAAGGGGGGCAACGGACGCGGGGGTCGAGGCGGGCGCCAGCCCCCTGCCCTACATCAGCTTCTTGCCGTTGGGGACCGGCCGCTCGGTGGCGGCGAGGACGATGGCGCCGGCTTCGTCTTCGAAGCCCAGGGTGAGGACCTCGGAGCGGAAGGGGCCGATCTGGCGGGGTGGGAAGTTGACCACGGCCATGACCTGGCGGCCAACCAGAGACTCGGCCGTGTAGTGCACAGTGATCTGGGCCGAGCTTTTCTTGATGCCGATCTCGGGGCCGAAATCGATGATGAGGATATGCGCGGGCTTCCGCGCCTCGGCGAACGGGCGGACCTCGATGATCGTACCGGTGCGGATGTCGACCGTCTCGAAGTCGGCGTAGGTGATTTCCGCCATCAGGCCTTGCCCAGCTCTTCGCTGCGGAGGCGAGCGGCGGTGACCGCGCGATCGAGCAGCGGCGCGAGCCCGTCCTCGGCCATCAGCACCTCGAGTGCGGCGGCCGTCGTGCCCTTGGGCGAGGTGACGTTGATGCGCAGCTGCGAGGCAGAGATATCGGGTTCGGCTTCGAGCAGGCCTGCGGCGCCGATGATGGTGGCACGGGCCAGTTGCATCGCCTGCTCGGACGAAAAGCCCTGCTTCTCGGCGGCGAGCGCCAGCGCCTCGACCATGTAGAAGACATAGGCGGGGCCGGAGCCGGAGACCGAGGTGACGCCGTCGATCTTGCCTTCGTCCTCGAACCAGATGACTTGCCCGGCGGCGCCAAGCAGCGCGTCGGTGGTCGCGCGGTCCCGATCAGTGATCGCGAGGCCGACGGCGCCAGAGATGCCCTTACCGACCTGGGCCGGCGTGTTCGGCATGGTGCGCACGACGCGATTGGTGCCGAGCGCGGTGGAGATGGCGGCAAGCGAGATGCCGGCAGCGATCGAGACGACCAGTGTCTGCGCGCCGACAGACGGCGCGACCTGCGCCATAACCTCATGGATCATCTGCGGCTTCACCGCGAGGACGAGGACATGCACCAGCACGCCCTCGGGCTTTTCCATGAGGCGGACACCATGCTCGGCGGCAAACGCCACCGTGGCCTCGGCCGGGTTAGGATCGCACAGGACCAGCCGGTCGGGCGGCAAGCCCCCAGCGATCCAGCCACGAGCCAGTGCCAGACCCATCTTGCCGGCGCCAATGAGGACGACCGGGCCGATATCGGATAAACTCAAGCTTCGCCTACCGTCTCGAACA
>CAMDAL010000247.1 GCA_945888565.1 Devosia equisanguinis
AACTCTACCTCAAGCGCCAACACACAAGCCGCGGCTTTCTGACTCACTTTTCTGACTCAGTAAGATTACAGGAAGCGTACTAAATCCCGAAGTCATCAGCTTTGGAGAGAATGGGCCGCAGAGAGAGCCAAATGGCCTTGGACACCACGAAGCCGGTCAACAGGTCTGGCGTGAAAAGCCCGCCGATATTGGGCTTTCCAGGCCCCGCCGAAGCGGGAGAGACTGTTCAGTTAGGTAGCAGTGGCGGAGGGAAAGGACCTGAAATCCAACGGTCTCTTACGCGGGCGAGGCCGTCGCAGGTGTAATTCCCGCCTCGGCGTCGGGCAGCTTCTGTCGACCTTTCAGCTGGGTCAGCTTCTTCAACACCTGCCGAATGCCCCACTCAGCGTCCCGGACATCCTTTCGAAGGGCATCGAGGCGCTCGCTCGGGTCGCGCGAGCTATAGTTGAAGTTGCGGGCCCAGCCGGCCGCTAACAGGAGTTAAACCGTCACAATGAATCCCCTCTCATATGAGGACCCAAGCTCGCAGACGGAGGCCAACTGCCCGTACATCGGTTGCCAAGAACGCTTTCAAGGCAAATCTCTCGCCCCGCAGCACGCTGCCGCGACTACGGCGGAACGGGCGGTGTCGCTCGCTCTCTCACTCGATGAGCTCATCGGCGCGGGCGAGAAGTGACCCTGGTCCGGTGAGCCCCAGGTCCTTCGCCGGCTTGAGGTTGACCACCAGCTCAAATCGCGCCGCTCGCTCCATTGCCATATTGCCCGGCGTTTCGCCCAGAAAGATACGCGCGACGTAAAGCCCAACCCGGCGCTGCAGCTCCCCCCAGACCGCACCGTAGCCCACCAGACAGCCGGCTTCCGCCATGTGTCGCCATTCGCAGAAAGAGGGCAATCCGGCCGTCAGCGCCTTCCGGGCAAGAGATTGAGCGTTGCTGGAAAATCCCGGAAACGATGCAACGAGCACAGCGTCGACACGGGCCACGGCCAGGGCCGCAAAGGCCGCCTCATAGCCGTCTGAGCCAGTGCTCCGGGCCACCACCAGGTCGATCCCAAGCCTGCGAGCTAAGCCCTCAATTGCGGAGACGCGGGCTTCGCTGGCGGTCGAACCTACCAAGTAACCGATTCGCCGTGCAGTCGGCACAACCTCTGTCGCAAACTCGAAGCGCTTGATATCGAGTTCCTCAGCCAGCATGACGACACCCGTCACACGGCCACCGGGGCGCGAAAGGCTCGAAACTAGGCCGTCAGCCACGGGATCAGTGCCGGCAAAGCCCATCACGATCGGTACATCGGGGACAATTGCACTCAGAATATGCGCTACCGGATTAGAGACAGCGACGATGACATCGGGTTTCGAGGCGACGATCTCGCGGGCAAGAGCCGGCAGAGATTCTGTCTGTCCTTGAGAAGACCGACTCTCAAGTATCAGGTTGCGACCCTCGACAAAGCCCTGCTTTGCTAGTTCGGGCAACGCCCACCTTCTGAACGCGCTGATGGAGCCAGGGCCGGTCGACAGCATGCCAAGGCGGAATATTCGTTCCTGCGCGAGAGCCGGGGCGGCCGCAAGCGTAAGCAGCGAAAGCAGCGCACGCCTCTTCATTGCGTTGCCGTATCCAAGCGCACAGTCAACATATGCCCGGCACCTTTAACGGGAGCCGTTGAGGGTAAAGAAGACATGCCATTTCACCTTGATGGCCTCCAGACAACCGACATTCCGCAGATGACTCGAAAAACCCTTTGAACGCTAACATTTTGCCATGTTCCGCGAAAGCCATGGGCGATTGACAAAGCTTTCGCAACGCTTCCGCCACGCCCCGTCTCATCCGCCGAGTGAACGTTGCCCGGACACAGCAGACAATGTGCGCCGCGCTTGTCCTTGCTCAAAACTCCAAAGCACCAAGAAAGCATAGAGTTTTTGGCGCCGCAGTCATGCCGTCATCGGCATGCCCACGCTTCTGTCCGCCCTCGGTTCCCTTCTCTATTGGGGCGTATAGGTGTCAAGCGTTTTCAGATTTCTCCATCGATCCGGTGTTGATGTCAGTCGCAGGGTCCGCGCTTCTCTTCGGGATCGGCACTGAGGCCCTCCCATGATGGGATCAGGAGGCTGGGGTGGAACGATCTGCTCTACGTCCTTGCCGTAAGACAGACGGCAGGCACAAGGGAACCGACGGACTCACCTCAACCATCGTCCCTGCGAGGGACATCATTCCACCAGTCGGCGGAACTCTGGTTTTCTCCTCTTCGTTTCGCCTCGTGCCGTTCAGGCGGTCGCGGCGTTAGTATTTGACCAACGGAACTCGGTACCGTCTGCCCACATGCGGTGCATGATAACCGCCATCCGCCGTGCCACGGCGACGATCGCCCGCTTCATTCCCCGATGGCGAGCGATCTTCATGCCCCAGGCCTTGAGCCATGACCATCTGATGGTACGGGTCAGCATGACGGCGCGGCTCGCCCTCGAGATGCGCGATGCCGTGCGCGACCTCAGCGTGGGTTGGGCCCGGCGCGGCCAGCGGCTGGGCTTCGGTATCCGCATGGCCCAGGGCTATGCGACGCTGGGCCGGATCGGCTTCGAGGACCGGTTCGATTGCACGGCGATCGGCGCTGTCATCAATCTGGCCGCACGACTCTGTGCCGAGGCGGCCGACGGGCAGGTGCTGGTATCGGGACGGCTCGCCGCGGCAGCGGAGGCCGTTGCCGTCATCGAGGAGCTGGGCGAACGCGAACTGCGCGGGATGGCCCGTCCGGTCGCGGTGGCAAATCTGCAGCGGCTCAAGTAAAGGCGGCTGCCCGTCACTCGATGATTTCGGTGGCACGCGCGAGCAAGGCGGGCGGCACCGTGAACCCCATCGACCGGGCTGTGCGCAGGTTGATCGCTAGATCGAGAGTGGTGGGCAGTTCGATGGGAAGGTCGCCCGCCTTTGCCCCCTTCAGGATGCGGTCGACATAGAGCGCGATGCGCTGCCACAGTCCCTCGAAGCTTGGACCGTACGCCATGAAACCGCCGTCGCGCACCTGATCGGGCCATTCGTAGACCGCTGGCACCCGCAGCTGCAGTGCATGGCTGATGATCGTCATGCGATCGCGCAGGAAGAATTGATCGGCGGCCACGAGCAACGCTTCCACTCCGCCCGCCGCAAGCGCCGCAAAAGCCTGGTCGTAGGCACCGCGGCGAACCTCGGCGACAACGAGCGTGACGCCTAGAGCGGAGGCGGCGGTACGCACCTCGTCGAGTTGGTGCGCGACGTTCGGACTGTCCGGTGTAAGGACGCCAAGGCGTCGGAGATGCGAAACTGCTTCCTGCAACAATTCGATCTTCTTAGCCGCCAGCGTGCCTTCCGAGGAAATCATGATCCCCGTGATATTGTCGCCGGGGCGTGCAAGGCTGGCCGCAAAGCCGGCCGCGACCGGATCGAAATTGCCGAACATCACGGTGGGTACCGCGCGGGACACGTTGCGGACTGCACGCGTCGCTGCGGCGCCCACGGCAATGATCACGTCGGAATCGGCCTCCACCAGTTCGCGCGCCAGGGCAGGAAGGCGCGAGATGTCACCGTCCGCGAAGCGTTCGTAGATAAGCAGGTTCTGACCCGGTGAGTAGCCCAGCGCCCGGAGGGCGGGCCTCAGATGATCCCAGTCGACGACAGCCGATGGCCGCAGGACACCCAGCCGCCAAATACGGCCCGTGGTTTGCGCAGTGGTGGCGGCAACCGGCACGGCAACAGCAAGTGCCGCACATAGGATTCGGCGTGTCAGCATGTTCGGATCCATCATGACGCGACAGAGGTCAGTGGCCAATCTGTTGCTTGCGACGAACAGCGTAGTCTAAGCCAGTTTCCAAGGCCCAATTTAGCGCTACCCACGCTGCTTTCGGCATGATCCCAGCATCGGGTTCCGCCCATTCCACCGCACGCGGGGTTAGATCGCTCGGTGGCCGGGACGACTCTGCAGGCGGTCAAGTGGCGCCGGCCAGCCGTCACTCGATGACCTCGGTGGCACGCGCGAGCAGGGCGGCCGGCACCGTGAACCCCATCGCCCGGGCGGTGCGCAGGTTGATCGCGAGATCGAGGGTAGTGGGCAGTTCGATCGGCAGGTCGCCTGCCTTGGCGCCTTTCAGGATCCTGTCGACATAGAGCGCAATGCGCTGCCACAGGCCCTCGAGGCTGGGGCCGTATGCCATGAAGCCGCCGTCCCTCACCTGGTCGGGCCATTCGTAGATCGCGGGCAGGCGCGCCTGCCGGGCCAGGTTGAAGACGACCAAGCGATCGCGCACGAAAAAGGTGTGGGCGGCGACGAGCAGGGCTTCGGCCCCGCCGGCCGCAAGCCCAGCGAATGCCGCCTCATAGGCACCGCCGCGGACCTCGGCGACAACGAGCGTGACGCCCAGAGCGGCGGCGGCAGTGCGCACCTCGTCGATCTGCCGCGCAACGTTCGGATCATCCGGCGCCAGCACGCCGACCCGTCGGAGCGAGGGCACGGCCTCCTTCAGCAGTTCGATCTTCTTGGCTGCCAGCGTGCCTTCCGAGGAAATCATGCTCCCCGTGATATTGTTGCCGGGGCTCGCCAGGCTTGCCGCGAAGCCGGCCGCGACCGGATCGAAGTTGCCAAACATGACCGTGGGAACGGTACGGGACGCGTCGCGGACCGCCCGTGTCGCGGCCGCGCCAACGGCGATGATCACGTTCGGATCGGCGTCCACCAGGTCACGCGCGAGGGCGGGCAGGCGGGATATGTCTCCGCCTGCGAAGCGATAGGTGATCGCAAGAGTCCGTCCAGGAATATATCCGAACCCACGCAGCGCCGGCTCCATGTGATCCCAGTCGATGGCCGCCGACGGCCGTAGGACGCCCAGCCGCCAGACACGGCCAGCGGGTTGCGCCATGGCGATCGCAAGGGGCGCAAGAGCCGCCGTGGCACAGAAGGTTCGGCGCATCAGCATCATCGCTTCCATTCTGACCCGACGGAATTCGCAGGCAAACCTGCAATTGCCCGCCTAGCGGCCAGATCGAGCGAGCACTCACACAATTGGCGACGTCGGGCTCTCGATGCTGGATATACCGAAGCGAGCTGAATGAGTCGTTCGAACGGCAATCGGGCTAAGGCGCTGGCGTTGCTGGTCGGCACCACCTTGCTGCAGGTCTGGGCCGCCCTCCTCGCCTCCTTCCAAGTCCTGCTGGGGTCCATCCTCTTCTTTTCGGTCCTGTAATCGCGCCCGGTGCTGCACGAGGTGCTGATCGCGGTGTTCCTGACGGTGACCACGCCGGTCACGCTGATGCTGCTGGGCCGCGCCGCCCTCTATCGTGATCGCAGCGAGAACGCCGCCGATCTTCTGCCGCCGATCAGGACCGACGGCGAGCGGGCTTGCCGCAAGGAGGAGCCACCCTTCATTCGATTAGCTCGTCGGCACTGGCAAGTAACCTCGGAGGTATCGTGAGGCTGAGCGCTTTTGCAGTTTGAAGGTTGACCACGAATTCGAAGTCGGTCGGCTGCTCGATAGGCAGATCGGTTGGCCTGGCACCTTTCAGCACACGATCCACGAAGTATGCGAGCCGCCGATACGACGCTTCGAGGCGCGGCCCATAGGTACATATGGCTCCGCTCCTGGCAAAGATCGACCAGCCCGAAATCACCGGCGCACGACAACTCATGGCAGCGTCGATGATGGTTTGACGGTTCTGAATAGCAAAACCGTCGGCGAACAAAGAAACCGCCTGCGGCGGACGCGCGAGCATTGCGGCCATAGCGTTTGCGAGTTCGTTCTTGCTCCGCGTCGGGTAATAGTCCAGCTCGAGCCCAAGGTCCTGCGCTGCTTGTTGTGCGTTGGCGCGCTCGAGGTGTTCACCGGAATGCTGGGGATTGGCAACCAGTGCCACGCGCCGAAGATCGGGATTAATGTCTCGGAGCAGCTCAAGTCGTTTGGCATTCAGCTCCGCCGCCATGAAGCTCATGCCCGTCATATTGCCTCGCGGCCGCGAGAGGCTGTCGGCAAGACCCGCTGAAACCGGATCTCCACTCAACGTGTAAACGACGGGGACCGGCAATCCGAGCTTGCTCACGGCCAATGCCGCGCCCTGCACCACAATAAGCTCTACCGGAATACGCATCAATTCCGCCGCGAGCTCGGGCACTCGCTCGATCGAGTCGTCGCCGTACCGGTACTCGATCACGAGGTTCCGGCCTATTTCGTATCCGCGGGCAGCCAAACCTCCGCGAAACGCTTCGAGGTAGAAGGCGAGGCTATCGGCCCGCTGCGCCGTCAACCAGCCGATCCTCGCGGGTCGCACCGGACTCTGCGCCGCAGCGGTCCCAGAGATCACAGCTGTCGCTAATGACGAGGCCAAAACAGTGCGTCGGTTCATGGGG
>CAMDAL010000248.1 GCA_945888565.1 Devosia equisanguinis
GCCGAGGCCGACATCGCCAAGCTCGAGCGCGACCTCGCCGCGGTAATGGGCGCCTCGCTCGATACTCACGCCGCCTGGCGGCAGCAGCTCAACGTTATGGCCGGCACCATCGTCGCCTCGGGGCTGCTGGTCCTGGCACTCATCGTCGCCGCAACGGTGCTCGCCATCATCTTCGCCACCCGCGGCACCATGTCGTCGAACCGCGAGATCGTCGACGTGCTGCACTTCATCGGCGCATCGAACAGCTTCATCGCCGGCGAATTCCAGGGCCGCTTCCTAACCATCGGCTTCCGCGGCGGCATCATCGGCGGCATCGGCGCGCTGCTGTTCTTCTTCCTCATCGGGCTCACCGCCGGAGCGGTCGTCTCGCAGGAGGCTGGCCAGCAGCTCGGCATCCTGTTCGGCCGCTTCGCGCTCGGCTGGGACGGCATGCTCGGTATCCTCGCCGTGGTGCCGGTCATCGCCGCCGTCACCGCCATCACCTCCCGCCTCACCGTCCGCCGCTTCCTGCAGACCACGTCATGATCGGGCAGGCGCTGCGCTCGCTGCTGTTCTACGCCGTGTTCTACGGCCAGACCGTGGTGCTCGCCATTGTCGTGGGGCTGAGCGCCATGATCCGCGGACGCACCCGCTTCGGCTGGGGCGTCGTGCTCTACTGGATCCACTCCAACCGGTTTTTCCTGCGCTGGCTCGCCGGCATCAGGACCGACATCAGCGGCCAGGCGAACATCCCCGACGGCCCCTGCATCATTGCCTCCAAGCACATGAGCGACTGGGACATCTTCGCCCTGCTCCCCGCGGCGAAGCGCCCCGCCTTCATCGCCAAGAAGGAGCTGATCGACATCCCGTTCTTCGGCCACGCCGCCATGGCCTTCGACACCATCCGGCTGGATCGCTCGCTGGGCGGCGAAGCCATCCCGGCCATGCTGCAGGAAGCCCGCGCCGCGCTGGACCGCGGCGCCCGCATCATCATCTTCCCCGAGGGCACCCGGAAGGCTCCCCTCGAAGAGCATGACTACCGCTACGGCATCGTCCGCATGTACGAGGCGCTGAACGTGCCCGTCGTCCCCGCCGCGGTGAACTCCGGCCTGTTCTGGGGCCGCAGGTCGCCGCTGCTGTGGCGCGGCACGGCGCGCGCCTGTTTCCTGCCGGCCATTCCCCCCGGCCTGCCACCCGAAGAGTTCCGCGCCCGTCTGATTGCGGCGATCGAGGGCGAGACGAACACCCTGCTGCTGCAGGCCTACGAGGAGGGGCTGTCGCGCCCCATCCCCGACGACATGTTCGAGAAGTTCGAGGCGCTGAAGGCCGGAAATCCGCCCGGCCCTGCCTCAGGCAATACTACTGCTTGACGCGACTCTCGCCCGACCCCATAGATATTGTGGTCCGGCGCGGCGAGCTTGACGATTTCTTAAGTTTTGTTCTATATTTGTTCTCTTCACGGGAGTCGAAGGGGCTTGGGGCAGATGGTACCGGTTTTCGATCGTGACGTGATGCCAGAGGGCATGGCCCGGCCGGTGAACTGGCGCGGCCGCTCGGGCCGCTACTACGCCCTGGCGCCGAGGCGCCTCGAGGATTTCAGTTTTTCCGGCGACGAACTCTTCCTGATCGCCCTCGGCCCGATGGTGCTCTGGGTCGGCGCCGCCGCCGACCTCGTCGCCGATCCGGTCAGTCGCGCCCGCTTCCGCCTCGCCATGGACTGCGCCGACCGCGTCTTCCAGGTCGATGCCCGAGCCGACGAAGTCGAACGCCTTACCATCATCTGGGACCTCGAAGCAGCCGAACCCTCAACGGGCCTGAACGCTGCCTAGCCATTTCCACCGCCTTGATCCTCCCCTGCGCAGCGGCGGAGGGGGACCGCCGTAGGCGGTGGAGGGGGCGGCACAGGCGAAACGACTGGATGGCCCTTCAATCGGCAGGCCTGAGCCCCGCCACCAGCTCATCGAGCCCGCGGTCGCGTATCCCCAGCGCCGCAAGATGCCGCGCCGTCTCCAGTACATATTCCGGGTTCGGCCCCGACTCGCCGACGCCCAACCGCACCAGCCTGACCTGCTCCTTGATCGTCAGCCGTCCGGCGTACTGGGCATGGTGCGGATCGACCAGAAAGGCCAGCGCCGGCACCCGCCGGCCATCCGCCAGCACCACCGGCCGCACGGCCTCGCGATACACCCCGCGATCCCGTTCACGCTCGCGCAGGTAGCTCCGCACGCCGTCCCACTCCACTTCCGGCACCTCGAACGCCATGCCGCGGCACGAACCACCACGTACCAGCCCGAACACCAGCCCCGGCTGTGCCTCGGTGCCACGATGCCGGTACGAGTAGACGCAGAGCCGCCGGTGCACGCCCGGCATCGTGGCCTGCTGCCGGCCCGCCGAAACGAACCCCGGCCGCCAGATCAGCGAGCCATAGCCGAACACCCAGTGCGATGAATTGTCCTGCATGGTCCCCGGAGCATTCAGGAAAAGCTGATCGCTTTTCCACTTCGAAACTGCGGCCGTCGGCACCGGCCCGCCTTGCCGCCGTCACGTTCCTACCGATACGGTCCGCCGGGCGCAATCGACGCCAGCCGCATACGAGAGGTTCGCCTTGCGCAAGTTCGCCGCCCTGTTGATCGTCATCATCCTCGTGGTGGGAGCCTGGATCGGCGGCTGGCTCTGGGCCGCTGCGGAGGCCCGCAACCAGGTCGACCTCCTCGCGCAGAACGACGGCGAAACCAACCCGCGGATCACCTGCGGCACGCTCAACATCTCCGGCTTCCCGTTCCGCCTCGATGTCGAATGCATTGATGGCACGCTGACCCAGCTCGACACCACGATCACCCTCGCCGCTCTCCGCGCCTCGATGCTGGTCTACAATCCCACCCACGTGCTGGTCTCCGCCAAGGCGCCGCTCGCGATCGACGACGCCTATTCCGGGGCCCGCAGCCGCCTCGATTTCACCGGCCTGCAAGCCAGCGCCCGCCTCGTCAGCCGCGACACGCTCGAAGGCTTCACCGGCGCCGGCTGGCGCATCGCCAACATCTCGCTCGTCGCCGACGGCGTCACCTGGAACGATACCGTAGTGGACGACATGCTGCGCATGCGCGCCGACCACATCGAAGCCCACCTCGTCGATTTGCCGGAGGGCCGCGACAAGGCCGCCCGCACCGCCATGCTGGGCGCCTACGCCGCCCTCACCAACCTTGATCTCCCGCAGCTCGGAGTCACCGCCGGCCAGTCGACCTTCGAAGCAAAGGTCGATCAGTTGCCGGACGATCTGATCGAGATGACGAACCCCGACGCCATCCGCAACTGGCAGGCGCGCGGCGGCAAGCTCACATTGGTGAAGTGGCAGGGCACGCAGGCCGCGCCCGACGAGCGCTTCGAAGTCACCGGCGAAGTCACCCTCGACGCCATCGGCCGCGCCAACGGCCAGGTCACCTACACAACCAAGGGCGTGCTCGACCGCCTGCTCGCCGGCTTCCAGGTCCCGCCCCTGCAGATCGCAGCCTTCAAGGGCATGCCCGGCGCCGACGGCACCGCCACCAACACCCTCGGCATCGCCGACGGCCGCGTCACCCTAGCCGGCTTCCTCCTCGCCGAACTCCTCCCGGCATTTTGAGGCGACATTGTCGCTGCACGAGTTTTGACCTATCTTTCCCACATGAACGAGAAGCTCAGCATCAGCCTTCCGACCGAGATGGTCGCCGTCATCCAGCAACAGGTCGACGCTGGACGCTACGCCTCGACAAGCGAGATGTTGCGCGAAGCGATGCATGCTTGGATGCGCGACGAGCAAGAGCACAGCGAACGCATTGCTGCTATCCGGGCCGAGATCGCTGAAGCGATTGCAGACCCGCGCCCCCTCCTCACATCGGCCGAAGTCGAAGCACGTCTTGATGCGCTCGCTGAGCGCTATCGTGATCGCGATCAAAGCTGATGCAGTTGCTGCCTGTCCTCTACCGGCAGGAGGCAGGCGCCGACCTCGACAACATTTTCATCTATCTCGTCGAGCAGGGCGCCAGCCGTAATGCCGCGCGAGGCTTCGTCGGTCGGATCAAGGCACGATGCCAGGACATCGGGAATGTCCCCGAGGGCTTTCCGGCGCGGCCTGATCTCGGCCCCGGTATCCGTCTCGCGCAATTTGAACGTTCGGCTGTGATCCTCTATCGCGCAACCGAAGAGGCAGTAGAAATCTTCCGCGTCTTCTACGGCGGGCGAGACTACGAGACCCTTATGCGCCGATAGTCAGGCGTCCTCGCCGCCGCCATGCTCGCGGATGCCCACTTCCGGCGTGTCGAGCGGCGCGGGCACCGGAGCGCCGGTTTCAGCCGTGCCGTGCGGCCGGCCAAAGTCCGCCGCCGCTGTCTCCTGCCCCGCCGTGATGATCGACCGCCGGATTTCGCGCGTGCGGGTGAACAGCGCTTCCATCGCCGGCCCGTCGCCGACCCGGACCGCGCGCTGCAACTGGCTCAGGTCCTCGAGGAACCGCCCCAGCATCTCCAGCACCGCGTCACGGTTGGTGAGGAAGATGTCGCGCCACATCACCGGATCGGACGCTGCGATACGGGTGAAGTCGCGGAAACCGGAAGCGGAGAACTTGATCACCTCGGACTGCGTTGCCGCCTCGAGATCATCCACCGTGCCGACGATATTGTAGGCGATGAGGTGCGGCACGTGCGAGGTGATGGCGAGCGTCAGGTCGTGGTGCGCCGCATCCATCACCTCCACCTTGCTGCCGAGCGCTCCCCAGAACGAGATCAGCCGATCAACCGCGATCCGGTCCACTGCCGCATCCGGCGTCAGCACGCACCAGCGTCCCTCGAACAGTTCCGGAAAACCCGCCTTCGGGCCGGAATGCTCGGTGCCGGCAATCGGATGGCCGGGAATCAGGTGCACGCCATCAGGAATATGCGGCTGCATCACCTTGATCACATGCACCTTCACCGAGCCGACGTCGGACACGATCGCCCCGGGCATCAGTGCCGGCCCAATCTGCTTCATCACCTCGGCATAGGCCCCGACCGGCGCGCAGATGATCACGAGGTCCGCGTCCTTGACCGCCTCGGCCGCATCGAGCGTGTAGGTGTCGCCCAGCCCGAGTTCCCGCGCCTCTTCCAGCGTCGCCGCCTTGCGGGTGGAGATCGCGATGGTCCTCGCCAAACCCTTGAGCTTGGTCGCCCGGGCGATCGAGGAGCCGATGAGGCCGATGCCGATGAGTGCGAGTTTGTTGAACATCAGTCGCGGCCCCCCGGCGCCCCGAAATCCTTGAGCACGTCGACGACGGCCCGCATGTGTTGCTCGAGCCCGATGGAGAGGCGCAGGGCTTCTGGAATACCGTAGCCATGCATCTCGCGCACCAGCAGCCCCTTGTCGCGCAGCGCCGTGAAGGCAGCCTTGGCGGTCGCCGGGTCCTGGAACAGCGCCAGCACGAAGTTCCCCTGGCTCGGCGGCACCCGGATGGCGTTCGATTGCAGCGCACCGGTGATCCAGTCGCGCCACCGCGCATTGTGCTCACGCAGTCTTGCCGTGAACTCCACGTCGCGTGCGGCCGCGGCTGCCGCCGCCTGCCCCGACAGCGACACGTTGAACGGCCCGCGAATCCGGTTCACCGCATCGACGATATGCGGCGGCCCGTACATCCAGCCCACCCGCTCCCCGGCAATGCCCATCTTCGAGAAGGTCCGGACCATCACGACATTCTCGGCGCCATCAACCAGCGCACTGCCCACCGCATAGTCCGCGGCGGTCACATACTCGGCATAGGCATTGTCCACCACCAGCAGCACGTCTTCGCGCAGCCCGGCATGCAGCCGTTCGACCTCGGCGGCCGAGAGGTAGGTCCCCGTCGGGTTGTTCGGGTTGGCGAGCCACAGAATCCGCGTCTGCGGCGTCACCGCCGCCAGCAGCGCATCGACATCGGCGCAATAGTCGCGCTCCGGCACCATGATGATCTCGGCCGAGGCGGCGCGGGTGATGATCGGGTAGACGTTGAAGCCATACTGGCTCATCACCGCCTCGTCGCCGACCCCGAGGTATACCTGGGCCAACAGGTGCAGGATATCGTCCGACCCAAACCCGCAGATGATCCGGTCCGGATAGAGCTCATGCACCTCGCCCAGCGCCGCGCGAAGCTCACGCGACGACCCCTCCGGATAGAGGAACATCCTCTCCGCAGCCCCGCGCGCCGCCTCGACCGCCTTCGGGCTTGCGCCGAGCGGCGACTCGTTGGCCGACAGCTTCACCAGCGTCACCCCCGCCGGCGCGTCGGAGCGCCCCGGCACATAGGGTGCGATGCTGAGAATGCCGGGCTGGGGGGTAGGTCGATTGGTGTCAGTCATCACGGGCCGGGTCGAAAAATCGCCGGGACCA
>CAMDAL010000249.1 GCA_945888565.1 Devosia equisanguinis
GGCCGCTGCCGCAGCCCGACCCCGAGGGCCACAAGTTCACTCGCGGCCACGCCGTCGTCATGTCCGGCAGCCCGCTGCAGACCGGCGCCAGCCGCCTGACGGCGATGGCGGCGCTGCGGGCCGGGGCAGGGCTCGTCACCCTGGCCGGCCCGCATTCATCGCAGCTGGGGCAGGCCAACCACGTCACCGCCATCATGCTGAAGCCGGTCGATGGGGTGGCCAGCCTGTCGCTGCTTTTGCACGATCACAAGGTGAAGGCCTTCGCCATCGGCCCGGCGGCGGGCGTCGGCGAAGCCACCAAGGCCAACGTCCTCGCCGTGCTCGGCGGCGGTCCAGCGACGGTGCTCGACGCCGATGCGCTCACCAGCTTCAAGGACAGCCCGGAAATCCTGTTCTCGGCCATCAAGTCCCATCCCGACCGCGCGGTCGTGATGACCCCGCACGAAGGCGAGTTCGAGCGCCTGTTCGGCCGCGTCGATGGCAGCAAGGTCGAGCGCGCCCGCTCCGCCGCCATCCGCTCGGGCGCCGTGGTCGTGCTCAAGGGCAGCGACACCGTCGTCGCCGCGCCCGACGGCCGCGCCGTCATCAACACCAACGCCCCGCCCACCCTCGGCACCGCCGGCTCCGGCGACGTCCTCGCCGGCATCATCACCGGGTTACTTGCGCAGGGCGTAAAGGGCTTCGACGCCGCCTGTGCCGGCGTCTGGATCCACGGCGAAGCCGCCAACCTCTGGGGCAGGCCAGGCCTCATCGCCGAGGATTTGCCGGGGCTGGTGCCGGATGTGCTGGCTGGGCTGGTTTAGGGGTTCGGGGCAGGGCGGAAGGGGCAGGGCGGAAGGGGGGAGCAACAAGCTCTGTCCCGGATGGGTTCAGCTAGCGATGGCCGCCCTACCACTCCACCTCCAGCCGCTCCAACCCATGGAAGTGGTAGATGTTCTTGTACTGCGGCTCCGTTGCCAGTCGCAGCCCCGGCAGCCGCTCGAACAGCGTCTTCATCGCCACCTGCATCTCGATCCGGGCCAGCGGGGCGCCGATGCAGAAATGGATACCGGCGCCGAAGCTCACGTTCTGGCCGTCCGTCCGGAACGGGTCGAAGGTGTTGGCCTGCCCGAACCGCACCGGGTCGCGGTTGGCGGCCGCCAGCATCAGCCCGATCGTCTCGCCCTGCCTGAAGCTGAGCCCGTTCTCCAGCGTCACGTCCTGCAGCGCGTAGCGGGTAAACATGTGGAGCGGCGCGTCATAGCGCACGCATTCCTCCACCGTCGCCTCGGTCTGTTTCGCATTCGCGAACAGTGCCCTGGGGTCAAGTCCGCTCTCGAGGATCGCCTTCACGCCGTTGCCGGTGGTGTGCACCGTCGCCTCGTGCCCGGCGTTGAGCAGCAGGATGGTGGTCGAGATCACCTCCTCCTCGGACAGCTTCTCGCCCTCCAACTCGGCGGTCAGCATGTGGGTGAGGAGGTCTTCGCGGGGCTGCAGGCGCCGCTCAGCGATCATCGAGCGGACATAGTCCATGAACTCGATGGAAGCCTGGTTGGCGTCGAGTTCGGTCTCCCGCGTCACGCCAAACATGTACATGGCGACCATCCGGTTCGACCATTCGACCAGCTGCATCGCCATGTCGGCGGGGAGGCCGATCATCTCCGCAATCACCACCGCAGGCACCGGCGCCGCGAACGATTTCAGCAGCTCGACCCGGCCATCCGCCTCGAACCCGTCGATCAGCGCATGCGCCTGCCGCTCGATGCGGCCCCGCAGCTGCTCTACATTGCGCGATACGAACGCCCGGTTCACCAGCATGCGCAGCCGGGTGTGATCCGGCGGCTCCAGCGTCAGCAGCGAGTACTTTTCGCTCAGGTCGAACGCCGCCGTATGGTCCTTCGGCGGCGCCATGCCGAGCTGCTCGCGGCTCATCAGGTGCAGGATCTGGCGGCCGAAGCGCTTGTCGCGCAGCAGGGCGTTCACGTCCTTGAAGCTGGCAAAGCACCAGTGGTTGTAGTTCTCCCAGAAGAAGGCCGGAGAGTCGGCATGCACCGCGTCGTAGAACGCGTAGGGGTCGCGGTAGAACGCCACCTCGCGCGGCTGGGCGTTGGCGCGGCGGTCGGCGAGGGTAAAGGGGACGGTCAAGGCAAAACCTGAAGGGTGGGCGTTGCCCGATGCTATACATCCCGGCGCGCGTGCGAAAAGCCCTTGCCTTGCTGCCAAACTCCGCTACGCAGGGCAAAACGCACTGCCGGAGCCAAAGATGAGCGACGACCTCACCCTCGAACAGGCCATCGAGAACATCTACGCCTCGCTGAAGGCGGACAACGCCGATCTCCTCGAGCACATCGCCGCCCTGAAGGCCGCCATGGCGCGCGAGGGCGTCAAGGAGGCCGTGTTCGAGCCGGCCAGGCTGGCGCAGAACAACCGCTCCGGCCGCAAGCTGATGCAGTCTTTTTTCCGCAAGAAGGGCGTCGCCGTCACCTTCTCGGCCTGAGTCACGGCGGCTCGGATCATCCGAACGATAGGATCTTTGCGAGTTCTTGCCTGACCGCGGCGAGTTCGCTCGCCGCAACTGCGCCGATGCGTTCGGCTGACGAGGTCTCGATTGTAGCAACCTTGAGCGTGCGTACCATTGACGGCGCGGGAAGGCCTGTACGGTCGGCGCTCGTTTCAATGGCAACGTCGCCCGGCCAGCCTCGGTTGGCTGTACTCGTGATCATGAGAACCCATAGCAGCATTCCTGAGGCGATGGCCCCGTCTGAAATGACAAGCGCCGGTCGGTGCTGAGTGGTCTCGCGATTCGTATAGGGAAACGGTACGCGAACGATGTCGCCGGGCTCAAAGGCTGGCATAGGCCGCCCTGTCTGCTTCGCCGTCCCACTCGTCGAAGACGGCGAATGGGTCGTCCATCTGAAGCGGGGTCGCCCGAGTCAGGATGACGCGGTTGCCCTCGATCCGATAGGCAATCTCGTCTCCCTCAGCGACGCCAAGCGCCAAACGAACTGGCTGAGGAATTGTCGTCTGTGCCTTGCTGGTCAGCTTGCTGGTGATCATGGAGCCTCCATGCAGCCAAAGTAAGGAACATCCTTACCAGTGACAAGGCCTCCCCATCCGGGCAGCTTCCGGAAATGCGTTGGATTGCGCCAAATTGCGATTATTGCGGCCCGCCTCAATGGCGCCTATCTGTCGCTTTACCGCCCGTTAATAGGGCATCGCCTGAAGTCGGCCGCGACAGAGCTGATTCTATCTCCAAGGGGCAAATCTCGAAATGAGAGATCCGGTCGATACCTTCTACAACTACCTCGTGCCCACCGTGGTCGAGCAGACCAACCGTGGCGAGCGCGCCTTCGACATCTATTCGCGCCTGCTCAAGGAGCGCATCATCTTCGTGACCGGCCAGGTCGAAGACGGCATGGCCACGGTGATCACCGCGCAGTTGCTTTTCCTCGAATCGGAGAACCCGAAGAAGGAAATCAACATGTACATCAATTCGCCCGGCGGCGTGGTGACCTCGGGTCTTTCCATCTACGACACGATGCAGTTCATTCGCCCGCCCGTGGCGACGCTGTGCATGGGGCAGGCTGCCTCGATGGGTTCGCTGCTGCTCGCCGGCGGCGAAGCGGGGATGCGCGGCTCGCTGCCGAACTCCTCGATCATGGTGCATCAGCCTTCGGGCGGCTACCAGGGCCAGGCGACGGACATCATGATCCACGCCCAGTTCACCGAGAAACTGAAGCGCCGCCTGAACGAAATCTACGTCAAGCACACCAAGCAGGACTACGACTCCATCCACACCGCGCTGGAGCGCGACAGGTTCATGAGCCCTGCCGAGGCGAAGGAATTCGGCCTCATCGACCAGATTTTCGAGAAGCGCGCCGAACCGGACGCTTCGTGACACCTTTAGCTATTAAGGTGAACGGCAAGGGCACACCTCAGTGTGACACTTGTGTGATTGTGTGGGTCCCGGCCGGCCGATAAGGTCGGTCGGGCTTACATTTTGTTTAGGTATCCGGGTCTAGCGTGCCTGCCAGACTCGGGGATTGGGAGCCCTAACTCCCTGGAGTGACAGATGTCCAAGGACACCACCACCGGCGAATCCTCCAAGAACACGCTCTACTGCTCGTTCTGCGGGAAATCGCAGCACGAGGTCAGGAAGCTGATCGCCGGTCCGACCGTATTCATCTGCGATGAGTGCGTCGAACTGTGCATGGACATCATCCGCGAAGAGAACAAGACGTCGACGCTGAAGTCCTCGGATGGCGTCCCGACGCCCGCCGAGATCTGCAAGGTGCTCGACGACTACGTCATCGGCCAGTTCCGCGCCAAGCGGAACCTGTCGGTCGCGGTGCACAACCACTACAAGCGGCTGCACCACGCCACCAAGAATCAGGACATCGAGCTTGCGAAGTCCAACATCCTGCTGATCGGCCCGACCGGTACCGGCAAGACGCTGCTGGCCCAGACGCTGGCCCGCATCCTGGACGTGCCGTTCACCATGGCCGACGCCACGACGCTCACCGAAGCCGGCTATGTCGGCGAGGACGTCGAGAACATCATCCTCAAGCTGCTGCAGGCCGCCGACTACAATGTGGAGAAGGCGCAGCGCGGCATCGTCTACATCGACGAGGTCGACAAGATCTCCCGCAAGTCGGACAACCCGTCCATCACCCGCGACGTGTCGGGCGAGGGCGTGCAGCAGGCCCTGCTGAAGATCATGGAAGGCACCGTCGCCTCCGTGCCTCCGCAGGGCGGCCGCAAGCATCCGCAACAGGAATTCCTGCAGGTGGATACGACCAACATCCTGTTCATCTGCGGCGGCGCGTTCGCCGGTCTCGAAAAGCTGATCGCCGCCCGCGGTGAAGGCTCGGGCATCGGCTTCTCGGCCGTGGTGAAGGACCCGCGGGACCGTCGCGTCGGCGACCTGCTCAAGGACGTGCAGCCCGAGGATCTGGTGAAGTTCGGCCTCATCCCCGAGTTCATCGGCCGCCTGCCGGTGCTCGCCACGCTCGAAGACCTCGACGAAGCGGCGCTGATCGAAATCCTGACGGCGCCCAAGAACGCCCTGGTGCGCCAGTACCAGCGCCTGTTCTCGATGGAAGAGGTCGAACTGACCTTCCACGAGGATGCACTCAAGGCCATCGCCAAGCATGCCATCGAGCGCAAGACCGGCGCCCGCGGCCTCCGGTCGATCATGGAAGCCATCCTGCTCGACACCATGTACGACCTCCCGTCGCTCGAAGGCGTCGAGGAAGTGGTGATCAGCGAGGAAGTGGTGAACGGCAAGGACGTCCGCCCGCTCTACATCTACGCCGAGCGCAAGAAGGAAGAGCAGAGCGCCTGATCGCGCGGCTTCATCCGAACAGTATCAAGGCCCCGCCGCACCCCGGCGTGGCCTTTGCTTTGGCGGCGGCCTGTCGCATATAGCCGGGGCAGGAGGTGCCTATGCGGATCGGTGTTGCCTTGGGGAGCGGTGCAGCGCGCGGCCTCGCCCACATTCCTTATATCGAGGCGATCGATGAACTGGGGCTGACTCCCTCGATCATCGCCGGTTCCTCTATCGGGGCCCTGATCGGCTCGGGCTGGGCCAACGGCATGACAGGGGCCGAGTTGCGGGAACATGCGCTCAGCGTCCTGGGCAGCCTGCAGCAGATCGCCAGCACCTACTGGAGCCGCAGCAGCTTCAATCTCACCCGCCTGCTCAGCACCGGGCTGTCGATCCAGGTCGATTCGGAGGGGATCACCCACGCGTTCCTGCCGGAAAGTTTCCCCGACGACTTCGCCGAACTCAAGGTGCCGTTCGTTGCCATCGCCACCGACTACTATGCGTGGCGCGAAGTCGTGTTCAGCACCGGCTCGCTGCGGCAGGCCATCGCCGCCTCGATGGCGATCCCGAGCCTGTTCAGGCCGGTTGCGGCGAATGGTAGCTACTTCATGGATGGTGGCGTGACCAATCCACTGCCGCTCGCGCATATCAGCGGGAAGTGCGACGTGACCATCGGCATCGACGTGCAGCGTTCGCCTGATCCTACGCTGGCCATACGGGAGCCGAACCCCATCGATGCCGCGGTCGTCGCCACCGAGATCATGTCGCAGCGGCTGGTCGATGCTACCGTCGCGTCCTACCATCCGGACATCTACGTACATGCCGAGGTTGGCCCGTTCGGCGGCAGCGAGTTCTGGCGTGTCCGGGAAATCCTCGATCACGCCTCGGGGAGCAAGGATGCGTTCAAGCGCGCGGTAGCCGGCGCCATCGCCATCGCCGAACTCCGCCAGCGCGGCGGCGCCCAATGAGCGAAATGCCGGCTGGCCTCGTGGCCATCATCCGCACGCTTGCCGAGGGCCATGCCGGCCTTGC
>CAMDAL010000250.1 GCA_945888565.1 Devosia equisanguinis
GGTGAAACCGGCGATGGGGTTTATCAACATCATGCGTGGCGACTTCCACCTGCACCTCAAGTCGGGCGCGGTGGCGGAGTGGCGCGAGGCGGATGGCGAGCGCCGCGCGGTCAATGCCGAGGGTGGAGAACTGGGGCTTTACATCGCCACGGCCGAAGCGCAGCTCTAGCCTGGGGCCACTCCGCGCTTGCTGGCCCGGTGGTGTCCGCCTATCTGTTGGCAATGACGACTCCGCTTCTAGCCATCGACACCGCCGCGCCACGCCTGCAACTGGCCCTGCTGCGCGGCGAGCATGCCGAGACCATTGTCGAGGACATGCCGCAGGGGCAGGCCGAGCGAATCTTTCCGGCGATCGACGAACTGCTCGGCCGCAGCGGGCTGACCTACAAGGATCTGGTCCGGATCGCGGTGACAACCGGCCCCGGCTCGTTCACCGGGCTTCGGATTGGTTTGTCGGCGGCGCGGGGGCTGGGGCTGGCGCTGGGAATTCCGGTGGTTGGCGTGCCGAGCCTGCTGGCGCTGTCGCTGCCGGTCACCTGCGCGCATGCAGCGGTGCTGCTCGATGCACGCAGGGACGAGGCGTATTTCCAGGCGTTCTCGGGGCCGGCGATCCCTGCATCGGAGGCGCTGCTGCTGCCGATGGCAGAGGCGCGGGCGCGCATTCCGTCTGGGGCCGAAGTGCTGACCACGCCCTATGTCGACATCGCGGCGGTGGCGCGGCTGGCGGCGACGCTCGACCCTGCGGCCTACCCGCCCGAGGCCAGCTACATCCGCGATGCGGACGCCAAGCCGCAGGAGAAGTTCCGCGTCGCGAGGGTTTCGGGATGAACATCTGGATGGCGCCGGCCGGCCTCCATATCGAACCAGCCCAGGCGCAGGACGCCGACGCGATCGCCAAGCTGCACGCGCAGGGCTTTTACCGCGGCTGGCCGCGCGAGGATTTTGCCGCCTACATCACCTCCGAGGGGACGCCGGTCTATGTGGCATGCGATGCGAAGCGGCGGATTGCCGGGTTTGCGATGATCCGGCACGGCGGAGACGAGGCGGAACTCATCACCATCGCCGTCGACAAGAAGTGGCGCGGCAAGGGCGTCGGCCTGGCGCTGATGCGCGCGGTGTTCGACGACCTGCTGATGAGCCCAGCGAAAAAGCTGTTCCTCGAGGTGGCGACTGACAACGCGGCGGCGCTGAAACTCTATACGGGACTGGGCTTTGCCAAGATCGCCGAGCGCAAGGGCTATTACCCGCGGCCGGATGGCACGCCGGCCACCGCTATTGTCATGGCCCGTGATCTTGGCTAACCCGAAGGACGATTTTCCCGGGGGCCACCCGATGACGAAACCCCTGACGCTCGAAGAGCAGTGCGCCCACAAGGGCATGCGGATGACCGACCAGCGCCGGACCATCGCGCAGGTGATCGAGCAGTCGCCCGACCACCCCGATGTCGAGGAGCTCTATCGGCGCGCCGCCGCCATCGACCAGCGCATCTCGCTCTCGACGGTGTACCGCACGGTGAACCTGTTCGAGGAGGCCGGGCTCGTCACCAAGCACGACTTCAAGGATGGCCGCGCCCGCTTTGAGCTGATCCCCGACGAACACCACGACCACCTGATCGACATCCGCTCGGGCAAGGTGATCGAGTTCCGCAACGAGGAAATCGAAGCCATCCAGGAGGTCATTGCCAAGCGGCTCGGCTATCGCCTGGTCGACCACCGGCTCGAACTTTACGCCGTGCCGCTCAAGACCGAGGACAAGTAGACATGGTGCTGCGTAGCCTGTTCTTCATTTTCTGCTACCTGCCGTTCATGATCGTGTTCGTGCCGATCCAGTTCCTGATCTCGCGCAGCCCGTGGTTCAACAACCAGATTCCGCGGTGGTTTCACTGGTTCGGCTGCACGTTCCTCGGGATGAAGGTCAAAGTGATCGGCACGCCGTCCACCGACCGGCCGACGCTGATCGTTTCCAACCACGTGTCGTGGACCGACATCGTTGCCATCGGCTCCAAGGCCGATGTGACGTTTGTGGCGAAGTCCGAGATCGAGAAGTGGTTCTTCGTCGGCTTCATGGCCTCGCTGATGCGGACGTTGTTTGTCGACCGCAAGAAGCGCAGCGATGCCAAGCGGGTGAGCCAGGAGATGGGGCAGCGCATGGCTTCGGGTGGGGCGGTGCTGCTGTTCGCCGAAGGTCAGTCCGACATCGGCACGCATGTGCTGCCGTTCCGTTCGGCGCTGATCGGCGCGGCGCAGCACGCCATGGAAGACGCTGGCGCCAGCGGGGTGATGATCCAGCCGCTAACCATCGCCTACACGAAGTTGCAGGGCCTGCCGGTTGGGCGGACGGACCGCTCGTTCATCGCCTGGATCAAGTCGAAATCGGTGAAGCAGAACATCCGCGAGATCCTGACCGGCGGCACCCGCGAGGTGGTTCTCGCCTTTGGCGAGCCACGCCCGTTGCTGGCCGGGACGGACCGCAAGAAGATTGCCCGTGAGACCGAGGCCGAGGTGAGGCGGATGCTGGTGGCGCTCAACCGCGGGACAAAACTGCCGGTGGCGGCAGAGTAGCCGGCGGCGATCAGTCGTCCCAGCTCTGTCCGGCCGGATAGACGACGCTGCGGCCTTCGATGAAATGCACCACGCAGTCTTGCGGCGGGAACCAATTCACGGCGCGATCGGCCGGGAAATCCTCGATCAGGCGGCGCAGGATGCGCAGGATGCCGCCATGGGCGACGATGATGGCCGGGCCATCGAGCGTTGCGGCGAAGCTGCGGACGCGGTTGGCGACATCCTCGTAGCTCTCACCCTGCGGCGGACGGAAGTCCCAGAACGTGGCGTCGCGCTCGCCCGCAATTGCCATCTCCCCGGCGGCCAGTTCGGAATGAAGACGGCCTTCGTAGATGCCGAACGAGACTTCGACGAGGCGGCTGTCGGGCCTCGCTTCGGGTAGCTCGGCATCGAAGGCGGCGCGGATGCGGGCCATGGTCTCCATGGTGCGTCCGAGCGGCGAGACGTGCCAGGTGAACTCGGCGGGCGAGCGAGCGTCACGTTCCAGTAGCTGTCGCAGCAGCTTGCCGTTGAGGTCGGCCTGGGCGCGGCCGATGGCGTTGAGGGGAATATCCTTGCTCCCCTGGTAGCGCCCCTCGGCGTTCCAGTCGGTCTGGCCGTGGCGGACGAAGTAGAGTTCAGGCCAGGCGATGGACATCTTTCGTACCCGACAGAAAAAAGGGCCGCCCCATGGAGCGGCCCGTGATGGGATCAGGCGGTGGCGGCGGGCTCGTCGTCGACATGCATGCCGATGATGTTGAAGCCGCAATCGACATACTGGACCTGGCCGGTGACGCCGGAGGCAAGGTCGCTCAGCAGGTAGAGCGCAGCCGTGCCGACTTCATCCTGGGTGACGTTGCGCTTGAGCGGCGACGCCTTTTCCTGGAAGTGCAGCATGGTGCGGAGGCCGGAAATGCCGGAGGCCGCCAGCGTCTTGATGGCGCCGGCCGAGATGGCGTTGACGCGGATGCCCTGCGGGCCGAGGTCGTGCGCGAGATAGCGCACCGAGGCTTCGAGCGCGGCCTTGGCAACGCCCATGACGTTGTAGTTCGGCACGTATTTTTCGGCGCCGTAGTAGGTCAGCGTCAGCAGCGAGCCGCCCGGGTTCAGCATCGCCTCGGCGCGCTTGGCGACGGCGGTGAACGAGTAGACCGAAATGTTCATGGTCAGCGCGAAGTTCTCGGCGCTGGTATTGATGTAGCGGCCCTCGAGCTCATCCTTGTTGGAGAAGGCGATGGCGTGGACGAGGAAATCCATCGTCCCCCACTTCTCCTTCAGGGCGCGGAACGTCTCGTCCATGGCGGCATCGTTGGTGACGTCGCAATCGATGAGCGTGGTGACGCCGATTTCGGCGGCGAGCGGCTCGACGCGCTTCTTGATCGACTCGCCCTGGTAGGACAGCGCGATCTCGGCGCCCTGGTCGGCGAGAGCCTTGGCGATGCCCCAGGCGATGGAGTTCTTGTTCAGAACGCCCATGATGAGGCCCTTCTTGCCGGCCATCAGCCCGTTCGCCATTGTTCTTCTCCGTATCGGGTAAATCTGTTGGTTGGCTTGTGGCACAGGGCTGGAAATCGGGCAAGTTGCGGCTTTATGGTGCCGGCCCGCCTCCGGCAGGAAGAAACCGATGAGCCTCAGCAATTCAGATATCTTCGCAGCCCTGCGCGCCATCGTCGGTGAAGCAGGCGTGGTGGCCGATGCGACCGACATGGGCCAGTACCTCAACGAGCCGCGCAAGCGCTTCAAGGTGCCGGCGGTGGCGGTGGCCCTGCCGGGCAGCGTGCCCGAGCTGCAGGCGATCTGCCGCTGGGCCAACGAACACCGTGTCGGGCTCATTCCGCAGGGCGGCAATACCGGGCTGGTCGGGGCGCAGGTGCCTTTGACCGGGCGCGAGGTGATCGTCTCGCTGCGGCGGCTCGACACGGTGCGGGAGGTGAACGCCGCGGCGGGGCATATGACGCTCGAGGCGGGGGTGATCCTCGAGGAGGCGCACAAGGTGGCCGAGGCCGCGGGCGCGCTGTTTCCGCTGTGGCTCGCCTCGCAGGGGTCGGCGCGGATCGGCGGCGTGCTGAGCTCGAATGCCGGGGGCGTGCAGGTGCTGGCCTATGGCAATGCGCGCGAACTGACGCTGGGCGTCGAGGCGGTGCTGGCCGACGGGCGGCTGTACAATGGGCTGAACTCGCTCAGAAAAGACAATACCGGCTATGACCTCAGGGACCTGCTGGTGGGGTCGGAGGGGACGCTTGGGTTCATCACGGCGGCGACGCTGAAGCTGTTCCCCATCCCCGAGGCGCAGGAGACGGCGCTGGTGAATGTCCCGAGCCCCGCGGTGGCGCTCGAACTGTTCGGGCTGCTGCGCGGACGGGTCGGCACGCAGCTGACGGCGTTCGAGCTGATCAACCGCTTCGGCATCGACCTGCAGCTCAAGCGCGCCATGCTGGCCCGCGACCCGAGCGCCAGCCTGTCGCCGTGGTATGTGCTGGCCGAAGTCAGCCGGCCGAAGGGTGGAACGCCGGGCACGTTGCAGGCCGCGCTGGAGGAAGCACTCGGTTCAGGGCTGGTGCCGGATGCGGTGGTGGCGGAGTCGGAGGCCGAGCGGGTCGCCATGTGGGCGGCGCGCGAGCAGATGAGCGACGTGCAATCGAAGGAAGGCGCCTCGATAAAGCACGACGTTTCGGTCCCGATCGGCGCGGTGCCGGCGCTGCTGGCGGAAGGCACGGCGGCGGTGGAGAGGGCCATTCCCGGGGTGCGCGCCTGCCCATTCGGTCACATGGGCGACGGCAATATCCATTTCAACTTCACCCAGCCGGAGGGGGCCGACCCCAAGGCCTTCATGGCGCGCGAGAAGGACGCCAATGCGGCGATCTACGAGGTCGTGCAGAGGCTGCATGGCTCGGTCTCGGCCGAGCACGGCATCGGGCAGCTCAAGACAGAGCTGCTCAAACAGGTGAAGGACCCGGTGGCGCTCGAGATGATGCGGGCGATCAAGCTGGCGCTCGATCCCAACGGGATCCTCAACCCGGGCAAGATGCTGGGACAAGGCCCGGAATAGTCACCTATTTGTGGCGTCTTGACGGTTTTGCCCGCGCGGCCCATGTCCGCTGGCATGCTTCTCGACATCCAGTTTCTCGACGACGCCACGCGGCCGGCCCCGATCCGCATCCCGAACCTGACGCCGGCGCAGCGCGCACCCGGCGAGCACCTCAGGGAGGTGCATGACCACCTGCGCGGCAACATGAAGACGCTCGCGGTGCTGATCGAGCGTGCGGCCAAGGGTCAGGTTTCGGCTGAAGCGGCGGCCGCCGAGGCCACGGGTCTGGCAATGGTCGCCAACTACCGCCGCTTCGGCAACCTGTGCGGCCAGCATTGCCAGATCGTCCATGTGCATCACTCGATCGAGGACGAAGCGGTGTTTCCGGCGATTGCAGCGCAGGGCGAGGCGTTTCGGGCCATCGCCGACCGGCTGCGGGCCGAGCACGTGGTGGTGCATGAATTGCTGCTGCGGCTGATCGATGCGCTGACGGCGCTGGCCGACGAACCGGGGCAGTCGCGATTCGACGATGCGGTAACGGTCTACAGGGCTCTGGAGCGCGTGCTGCTCAGCCACCTCGGCTACGAGGAAGAGGCGATCGGCGACGCGCTGGGGGCGTTCGGGATTTTCTAGAACAGGTCGAACTGCTCACCGCCGCCGCT
>CAMDAL010000251.1 GCA_945888565.1 Devosia equisanguinis
GGCGCGGGATGGCGATCAGCACCACCAGCAGTCCGGCGGGCACGAAAACCGCGTTGTACTTGCTGAGCCCGGCAAGGCCCAGGAACAGGGCGCCAAGGTAGAGATCGGCGTGGCGCTCGGTCCCGTCGAGCACGCCACCGAGATAGCGGCCGATCAGCAGCAGCGCCGGCGCGGCAAAGCAAATCAGCAGATGATCGGGGTAGTTCAGCGTCGTCAGCGCGTTGAACAGCGGCGAGGCGCAGAGTACCGCAAGGCCGAGCCAGAAATACCCGACCGGATCGTGCGGGGCGATCCAGCGGGCCGCACGGCGCAGCGTGTAGGCCAGTACCAGGAAGGTGACGAACGCCGGCAGGTGCAGGCCAGCCGGGGTCCAGCCGAGCAGCAGCCGGCCGATCGCAGACGTCCAGCCGACCAGCGGGGCGTGGTCGTAGTAGGACAGCTGCAGGTGGCCGCCCCAGAGCCAGTAATACGCCTCATCGCCGTTGGGGGGGACCACCACGCCATAGAGTATCTTCAGCAGCACGAAGTAGGCGACGGCGACTTGCAGCAGGACGAGGCTGCGCCGCGTCGAGTGCACCGCATGCGCGCTGCCTTCCGTAACCGATACTGATGCCAAGATGCGCCCCAAGTCCCCACGACTTGTCTGTCACCCCAAGCGTCTTGGCGCAACCGAAAAGTCAGGCTGGGCGGGTGCTTTCACGCACCACGAGTTCGGCGCGCAGGGTCACATGCACCGGGTCGTCGCCGGGAATGACGCCCTCGATGATGTCGATCAGGGTGTTGGTGGCGAAGCGGCCGATATCCTCGCGCGGCTGGCGCATGGTGGTGAGCGGCGGGGCGGCATAGGCGGCGACGGCGATATCGTCGAAGCCGATCACCGAGAGGTCGCGCGGGCAGTCGAGGCCGGCGAGTCGCAGCCGGTGGATCAGGCCGATCGCCATCTCGTCATTGCCGCAGAACATTGCCGTGGGGCGTTCGCGCAGCGCCAGCAGCTGTTCGCCGGCGGCGATGCCGGTGGCGAGGGTATGGTCCCCCTGCATCATCCACTCGGGTCGGATCGGCAGTCCGGCCTCCCGCATCGCCTGTTCGAAGCCCAACCGCCGCTCGTGGAAGGACTTGTTGCGCGAAGGGCTCATCAGGTGACCGATCTGCCGGTGCCCGAGCCCGATCAGGTGACGTGTGGCGCGGGCCGCCGCGGCGCGGTTGTCGATCAGGACGGAGTTGACCCGCGGATCTGGAATCTCGTCATAGGCGGCAACGAGCGGCAGGTTGGGGCCTTCCTCGTTCCGGGCATTGATGCCGAAGGTATCGAGCGAGCCATCGAACAGCAGCAGGCCATCGGCGCGGTTCGAGTGGAGGTAGTCCGCCAGCCAGCGGTCTGGATCGCCGCCGATGCGCGTGGCGACGAGTATGGAATAGCCGCGCTCTGAACCGGCGCGGATTACCGCGTCGAGGATGGTCGAATAGTACGGATTGCCGATGTTCGGAGCTGCCATCAGAATCGTCCGCGCGTTGCGCAGGCGCAGCGACCGGGCGGCCTGGTTGATGGTGTAGCCGGTGGCGCTGACTGCCGCCAGAACGCGCTCACGGGTGATCTTCGACACGCGTTCGGGGCTCGACAACACCCGGCTCACGGTGGCTGCCGAAACGTTGGCTTCGCGCGCAACGTCCTGAATTGTCGGTGTTTTCCGGATAGGTACCATGGCTCGGCAGCACTCCCTCATAGCTGCCTTTCCCGCACTGCATAGATCGACCTTGACACATCCGCAAGGAATGTCTGAAACTCCTGCAATCGATTGCATTGGACTTTCGTTGGAGTTCGTGTAATCGATTACACGCTGACGGCATCGGGCGGCCCTCCCAAGAGAGAGCCCCGAGCCGCCTGAGGCAATTTCGCGAGGGGCGAGTTCGCTCCTGGGTGAACGTTGGGAGGACTACATTATGAAGCTTATTATGTCGGCAACGGCCTTGATGGCCGCTGCCCTGCTTGGCAGCACGTCTGTACGCGCCGCTGATGTTGAAGTCGTTCACTGGTGGACGTCGGGTGGCGAGCAGGCGGCTGTGTCCGTGTTCGCCAACGAGTTGGATGCCACCGGCGACAAGTGGATCGACGGCGCCATCGCGCTGGGCGAAACCGCTCGTGCTACCGTCATGCAGCGCGCCCTCGGTGGCGATCCGCCGGACGCTTCGCAGTTCAACCCGGGCCGTCAGTACGAAGAACTGATCGCTGCCGGGCTGCTGCTCGACCTGACTCCGCTTGCCGAGAGTGAAGGCTGGGCCAACTTCATCCGCCCGGCGCAGATCGCCGAGCCGTGCCTGATCGACGGCAAGTGGTGGTGTGTTCCGGTGAACATCCACATGCAGAACTGGGCCTGGGCGTCGGTCGCGGCGTTCCAGAAGGCCGGACTTGAAGTTCCGACCACCTGGGACGACTACCTGGCCGCTCTGCCCAAGCTGAAGGAAGCGGGCGTCATCCCGTTCGCCGTCGGCGGTGACGGTGGTGGCTGGCAGATTTCTCTGCTTGCCAACCAGCTCATCCTTGCCCAGCTCGGCGCTGGTCCCGTCGAGCAGGTCTGGAAAGACAAGAACCTCGAAGTCGCCGGTGGCCCGGAAGTCCTCAAGGCTTTCCAGACGCTGAAGGGTCTGGGTGAGTTTGCCGACGATGGTTCGCCGAACCGCTCGTGGGCCGACACTACCTCGCTGGTCATCCAGGGCGAAGCTGCCCTGCAGGTGATGGGTGACTGGGCTCAGGGTGAATTCCAGGTTGCCGGCCAGAAGCCGGGCGTCGACTACGCCTGTCTCCTCGGGCCGCTGGTTGCCGAGCCGAAGTATGTCCGCACCGGTGGCGACATCTTCGTGTTCTTCAAGCAGAACGATCCGGAAGTCGAGCGCGCCCAGCTCTCGCTGGCCTCGCTGATGGTGAACCCGCGCACCCAGGCGCTGTTCAACACCGCCAAGGGTTCTGCTCCGATCCGTGACGACGTCGACATGTCGCTCGCCAATGACTGCATGAAGGCAGCCATCGACGTGCTGAAGCAGGACGGCTCGGTTGTTCCCGATGCCAACCAGTGGCGCAACGAGGCCTTCACCACGGCCCAGAACGCCATCTTCTCGGACCTGATCTACAACGACGCGACCACTCCGGAAGCGGCCCAGGCGCAGTTCGTCGAACTGCTGCGTAACGCCGAGTAAACTGACATGATCTGGCGGCGGTTCGGCTTTCAGCGCCGGGCCGCCGTTCTGATCTTTGCCATCGGCTATGCGGGGATCGAGCACGAGTGACCACCATTTCTGCGACTGAACAGGAGCTCGCCGATCGCCAGCTCAAAGCGAGGGCCAGACGTCGGCGTCTGATGGGCAAACTGCCTGCCATTATCGGCACCCTGCCAATGATGATTGTGGCGATAGGCGTGTTCGTCATCGGCATCGCCTTCACGGTGGTCCTGTCGTTCACCAACACCAAGTTTTTCCTCATCAACATCGACTTCGTCGGGATGCGTCAGTACGACATCCTGTGGTCGACCCCCCGCTGGCTGCAATCGGTCGCCAATATCTGGCTCTACGGCTTCGGTCACATCGGGCTTTGCGTCGTGCTGGGCTTCCTGCTCGCGGTAGCGATGGACCAGCGCATCCGTGGCGAAGACGCATTCCGCACCATCTTCCTCTACCCCTTCGCGCTGTCGGCGGTGATCACCGGCCTCGTCTGGCAACTGATGCTTGACCCGATCTGGGGCCTGCAGGCGTACGTGCGCAGCCTCGGCTTCGCCGACTTTACCTTCGCGCCGCTCGCCAATGGCAGCACTGCGCTCTACGGCATGATCATCGCCTCCACCTGGAACGGCGTGGGCGTCACCATGGCGATCCTGCTCGCCGGCCTGCGTGGCGTTGACGAGGAGATCTGGAAGGCGGCCAAGATCGACGGCATCCCGACCTGGCGCACCTATGTCTCCATCGTCATCCCGATGATGCGCGGCGCCACCGCCACGGCGCTGGTCCTGCTGGTCGTCAACACCGTGCGAACCTTCGACATCGTCATCGCCATGACCGGCGGTGGCCCGGGTATCTCGACGCAGATGCCCGCAACCTACGTCATCGATAGCATCAATGCGCGCAACGTGGCACAGGGTACTGCCGGCGCGACTGTCATGCTGCTTCCCATTGCTGCACTGATCCTGCTGCAGGCATTCTTCCGTTGGCGCGCTGCGCGCATCAAAGCGAGGGCAGCATGAGCGCCGCCACCACATCCTACGGCGTCGAGCCATCGGGCCCGAAGCCCCGGCGCGTGACGCCAGCTCGCATCGGCATCTACGCCTTTCTCATCGTCGCGGCGATCTTCTTCCTGATCCCGCTGGCGGTGATGATCCTCACCTCGATGAAGCCCATGGACGAGATTCGCGGCGGCAACATCTTTGCCCTGCCGCTGAATCCGACGCTCGACTACTGGGTCAAGGCGTGGAGTTCGGCCTGTACCGGACGCGACTGCAACGGCCTCGCACCGGGCTTCTTCAACTCGATGAAGATCACCCTGCTGGCCGTGCCGATCTCGATCATCCTGTCGATGCTCAACGGCTACGCGCTCAGCTTCTGGCGCTTCCGCGGTTCGGAACTGATGTTCGGCCTCCTGGTATTCGGCGCCTTCGTGCCATTCCAGGTGCTGGTCTACCCCATCATCTTCGCGCTGAGCAGTGTGAAGCTGCCCTGGGGCGGCACGCTGTTCGGCACGCTGCCGGGCATCGTCATCGTGCACTCGATCTTCGGCATGCCGATCCTGACGCTGCTGTTCCGTAACTTCTTTGCCTCGCTGCCTGGCGAGCTGTTCAAGGCGGCGCGCGTCGATGGGGCAGGGTTCTGGCGCATCTTCTTCTCGGTGATGCTGCCAATGTCGGTTCCGATCACCATCGTGGCCGTCATCCTGCAGGTCACCGGCATCTGGAACGACTTCATCTTCGGCCTGGTGTTCGCCGGCCGCGAGAACCTGCCGATGACGGTACAACTCAACAACATCGTGCGCACCTCCACCGGTACGGTCGAGTACAGCACCAACATGGCGGCGACGATCCTCACGGGTGCCGTGCCGCTGATCGTCTACTTTGTTTCCGGCAAGTGGTTCGTCCGCGGTATTGCTGCCGGCGCCGTGAAAGGCTGAGAATGGCTACCAGCGTACAAATCAAGGACCTCTCCCTCAACTACGGCGCCGTGAAGGTGCTCGACCGGTTGAACCTCGACATCGCCGACGGCGAGTTCATCGTGCTGCTTGGGCCCTCGGGCTGCGGCAAGTCCACGCTGCTGAACTGTGTCGCCGGCCTGCTCGACGTCTCCGAGGGCCAGATCCACATCTCCGGCAAAAACGTCACCTGGGAAGAACCCAAGGACCGTGGCATCGGCATGGTGTTCCAGTCCTATGCACTCTACCCGCAGATGACGGTGGAGCGAAACCTCAGCTTCGGCCTCCGCGTGGCCGGCATGCCGAAACCCGAGATCGAGAAGCGGGTAAAGCGTGCCTCTGAGATCCTGCAGATCGAGCCGCTGCTGAAGCGCAAGCCGGTGGAACTCTCGGGCGGCCAGCGCCAGCGCGTCGCCATCGGTCGCGCCCTGGTGCGCGACGTCGACGTGTTCCTGTTCGATGAGCCGCTGTCGAACCTCGACGCCAAGCTGCGCAATGACCTGCGCGTCGAGATCAAGCGGCTGCACCAGCGGCTCAAGAACACCATGATCTACGTCACGCACGACCAGATCGAGGCCATGACGCTCGCCGACCGCATCGCCATCATGAAGAACGGCGTCATCCAGCAGCTAGCCGACCCGCACACCATCTACAACAAGCCGACGAACCTGTTCGTCGCCGGCTTCATCGGTTCGCCGTCGATGAACTTCCTCAATGGCGACCTCGCCAACGGGGCGTTCAGCACCAACGGCACGGTCGTCCCGATGGGGGCGTACGCCTTCGTCGGTTCGCCGAATGGCAAGGCGGTGCTGGGTATCCGTCCGGAACACGTCCAGGTGGGTGAGGCCGCCCGCAAGATGCCGTTCCAGTTCGAGAGCGAGATCGAGATCGTCGAGCCGATGGGCGCCGAGACCGTCGCCTGGACCTCGCTTGCCGGCCAGTCCCTGACCCTGCGCGCCGACGCTGAAGTCGACCTGCAGCCCGGCCAGAAGATCCTCGTCGGGTTCGACCCCGCACGCGGCTCGGTGTTCAACGCTGAGAGCGGCAACCGCATCTAG